>NZ_JBLUOI010000019.1:0-26325 GCF_048059995.1 Metabacillus sp. YM-086
TAAAGAGTTGATAAAGCTCATAATTAAATCTTTTTAAAACGTTGACGTTTCTGTTTTGTTTAGTTTTCAAAGAACTAATGTTTTAACGACAAGGAGTATCTTATCACACGTCTTCTCACTTGTCAACTTCTAAGAAGAAGTTTTAGTCAATAATATATTTTTCGTCTTCAACACATCTCGACTACTTAGAATAGTTTATCACTAAATTTCATAGAAGTCAATAACTAATGGAGTTTTTTCGGACAATATATTGCATCAACTATATCTGGTATAAAATCAAGTTCTTATCGCCTTTAATTAGCGACAAGTGATATCTTATCACCACGATTCGTAGAAGTCAAGTGTCTTAGATCATTTTTTTCTATTCGTAAAAAATGTAAAGAAGTTCTATTATTAAACCCATTCTCAAACGTCTCTACACTTTATAATTTCTCTAATAGTTATTCATAAAGAAAACTCCCGGAGTAGCAAGTTGAAAACTGACCACACAGCCCTAATAATACACTTCCAGGTGGTCAGTATTTTCTTTTACCTTATTAGTTGATCTACCTGAAATACCGGTAATTGAATACAAAAAATTGAACCTTTACCGTGTATACTTTCTGCCCATATTCGCCCCTTGTGCAAAAGAATAATCTCTCTACAAATTGCTAATCCGAGTCCATTACCTTTTCTTGATCTCGTAAAGTTTCGATCAAATATATAAGGAAGATCTTCCTCCAAAATACCTTCCCCGCTATCTTCTATTTTAATAAAGGCATCACCAAGGTCTTTATCAAATCTTAAAGAAATTGAAATCCCCCCTGTTTCTGTATGATTCATAGCATTTATAAGTATATTTGAAAAAACTTGATTAAATCTTTTTACATCCACCGAAACCATTGGATATGTTTCTTCATTGATTTCTTCAATTATTACATTAAAGAAGAAGCCCTTACTTTTTACATCGTATTCATATTGGCCACATAAATGTTTAATTAATTGATCAATTGGGACAATGTCAAACGTAAAATTGATTTGTCCAGACTCTAATTGGGCAAGTTCAAATAAGTCATTAATCATCACATTCAACCCATCTATTCTTTCAATACATCTCCTCAAATACGCATCCCTTTGTTCTTCTGTTTCTACTAATCCATCCAATATCGCCTCAACATACCCCTTTACCGTTGTAATAGGGGCTCGTAAATCATGTGATATATTCGATAACAAATGCCTACGTTCTTGTTCTGCTCTAGCAAGTTCACTATTTGCTCGTTCAAGGTATTTGTTGACTTTTTCAAACTCTTTTGTACGCTCTTTTACTTTTCCTTCAAGATTTCCGTAAAGTTCTGCATTTTCTATAGAAATTGCAGCTTGTGTAGAAAGAAAAGTTAAAAATCTTATTCTTTCTTGAGTAAACGCGTATGTTGTTTGATTATTCTCAAGGTATAAGACACTATTTACATTTCCTTTATAAATTGTTGGTAGACATAAAATAGACTTTGGCTTTTTGGCAATCACATATGGATCACCTGTAAACATACCTTCTACTGTTGCATCATTTAATACAACAGCCTCCCTACTATTAACTACATATTTAATAATCATTTCAGGGACCACTTTGTTTTCTTCTAGTATATGAAAGGATAACTCTTCATCTATTTCGCTATCAACATTTGCTGCAGCCGCCACAGTTAATTGTTTTTCCCTATTAAGCAGAAGCATTCCGCGCTCTGCACCAGCATTTCGCATTGTAATATCCATTAACTTTTTCACCAGATTTTCTTGGATAATCTCACTCGATATCGTTTGGGAGGCTTTTAATGAAGCATCAAAATCTAAATGAGAAATCTGAAAATCAGGACTGCTTTTTTCTACATTAATAATGAAGCTATCGAATTCCTTTTGTAATTTAAGGGCTTTTGCATACGCACCCCACTTAATGTACGTACGGTATGCTTCTGTCAAATAAGCACCAGCTAAGCTTTCAAGACCTCTTGAAAAATAATAATAACCTGCAGCTTCATTACTAATAGCAACATCTTGAACAAAGTTGTTTTCCTTTGCTAACTGAATAGCTGCGTCATATTCATCTCTGGCAACAGAATGATTGTGATCTATTCTTGCTAATTCAGCTTTTAATAGTTTCCATTTATGAAGATAATTTTCCGGACAAAGCTTTGCCCATTTTCCGAGTTTCTTGATATTTTTTTTGAGTCTTTTATAAAGTAACTTTTTATTTGATGAGTTCGACTTATCATATAATCGTGAAGCCCAAAGAGAATCATAAAAATAATACTCAGATATAATAACCAGAGTTAATCGATTACTTACTAATCTATCTAAATGATTGATTAAAGCCCTCGCAAAATTCTCTTCATTAAACAAATAAGACAACTGTAGCCTTAACGTATAATGAATGATCTTGGCCGAATCATCATCTAAAACTTGTTCAAAATCCCAATTTGATTTAGCTTTTTCGTTCATTAAGATGTCGATCCATTGAATCAGTTCATTTAAAAATCCTTTCGAAATGACATAACCGATTCTATCTATAAATATGCGTTGATTCTTAATACCAGCAAGTACATCCTTTAAATGATCTCCCATCATAAACAGTGTAATCGCGATAAAAGAACTATTTGCTCCAGCAAGGTGAATATTTCCTGCCTCTATGCAAAAGTTCTGCGACCATTTCAAGTATTGTAAATTATCTTTAATGTGGTGCTTCCAATGATTAATAAAGCTACCATAAACAAAATACACTCTTCCTTTTAACCCTGGATCCCCGGAACCTTCAGCAAGTTCAATAGCAAGCTTACCGAACTCATAGCTATGATCATAGTCACTAAAACCAGCACTTAAAATAAGTGCGTAATTATTAACTACTAAAGACGTGATATCAGTGATTCCGTTTTTTAGAGAAAAACGGAATGCTCTTAGCATTAAAATAGTTGCTAAATTTTGATCCACGTGAAAAGAAGGTGCATTCATCGTTATCATTGTATTTAATAATAATCTTTTTTCTTGATCTAATAATTCGGGAAGCTTCATTAAATCTTCTGCACTTTTCCCCCATAGAGCTGCTTTAACGAAAAAAAACTCTTTTGCAACAAATCTCTTATTTGGATTACGATTTATATTCCATCCAAATAGTCTTAATCCTGCAATTCCTGATTCTACAGCCTCTTGTACCCGATGAACATGTGTATAAAGAACAACTTTAAGGTTATAAATTTTTAACTTTTCATGTTTTGTTTTTACACGTTCCAACACTTTGTTAAATGTAGATTCTGATTCATCAAATTGACTGTTTAAATATTGACATTCACCAAGACCTGTCATTAACCGTGTTGTTAAATCATAATTTGTTTCCCATGCTTCACCAAGTAATTCGTGTGCTATTTTATAATATTCCAGTGACTCCTTAAAAGCAGCTGATGCTTTTGCATGTTCACCGGCTTTTACATTCCTTTCAACTAAAGATATCGATTCATTCTTATTTAGATACATTCTTCCAATATTTAAATGATTAACAATTTCAAATAAAGATTCATTACCTGCTCCAAACCTGATTAAAAGTCTTCCGATTTTAAGATGTGTCTTTTCTCGCTCTTCTTTAATCATCATAGAATGAATAGCTTGCTGAACCCTATCATGTAAGAATCGATATGCGGGTGGTTGATTATCTATGAAATGATTATGACCTTCCGGATATATCCATTTATAAGTTAAATCTTCTGGTAAAATTAACCCTACTTCAAGAGCCGACCATAGTTGTTTTCCGATCCTATCATATTCTTCTTCACAAATAATTGATAATGTTTTTAAATCGAATTCATTACCTATGCACGAAGCTAGTTTTAGTATAGCCTGGGTTTCCATTGGAAGTTGCTCTATCCTTTTTACCATTAAGTCAACTATCGTTTCTTTTTCTAAGGCTTTCATTACCATATCAAACTGAATCGTCCATTTGCCTAAATTTGCATTAAAGAAGATTGTTTCATCTTCATAAAAAGATTGAAAAAGCTGTTTAATAAAAAACGGATTTCCTTGGGTAATTCTGAACATTAGTTCAGCTAGTTTTCCAGCCTCTTTTTCATCATTCATAATTGTTTCTTCCACCCACTGACAAACAACACTTTCCTTTAGTGGAGTTAAAGGAATTGTTGAGATCGCAACTTTCTTCTTTTCGAGATTATGAATGGTTTCCGTAAATGGGTGTTCAATTCCAACCTCATTATCGCGATAAGCCCCAATTAATAAAAAGTAACGACAATCTATGTGTGTTAGTAAATATTCAATCAATGCCAATGATGCTGTATCTGCCCACTGAAGATCGTCAAGGAATAGAACTAACGGGTGGTCCTTTGTAGCGAATACATTCACAAATTTTTGGAAGACCAAATGAAATCGTAGATGCGTATCCTTAACAGAAAACTCCTCTTCCTGAGAATTATCGCTCCCTACTATCCATTTTAATTCCGGGATCAGTGATGTAATAATAGAAGCACTCCCTAATAGTTCACGTTCAATGGCTGTTTTCCAGTTCTGAATCCTTGCATCTCCTTCAGTCAATAATTTTCTTATTAATGATTTGAATGCAGAAAGTATTGGTGAGTATGGCTTCTGTCTTTGGAGTAAATCAAACTTACCTGATATAAAGTAGCCTTTTTCTCTAACAAGTGGAATTTGGATTTCATTTACAAGCGCAGTTTTCCCTATTCCCGAATGTCCTTGAATTAATACTAATTCAGAATGTCCTGTACTCACCTTATTAAATGCCAATTTTAATTTTTCAATTTCTACGCTTCTTCCATATAGCTTTCCATCTATCTCAAAGACATTAAGTGGATCATCCTGTCCAAGCTGAAATACTTCTATCTCACCGAAAAGCCGAAGTTGATCCATACACTTCTTTAAGTCTTCCCGTAGCCCAAATGCACTCTTATATCTTTCTTCTGGAATTTTCGCTAAAAGCTTCATAATAATATTAGAAAGACTTTCTGGAATATTATCGTTTAGTGAAATTGGATTTTGAGGAGTTTTTGCCAAGTGCGCGTGCACCAACTCAATTGACTCTTTACTAGTAAAAGGCAGAATTCCTGTGAACATTTCATAAAATAAAACACCAAGAGAATATAAATCTGCTTTATAATCTACAGACCGATTCATTCTACCAGTTTGCTCCGGAGAAATATAAGCAAGATGACCTTCAAGTTCATATGGAGTTAAACTATTATTTTGGTTTTCCTTTTTTAGTTTTGTTGCATGATTAAATCCCGTAATCTTTAATTTCCCATTTGATGTATTAAGTATTATATTTTCAGGATTTATATTTTTGTGGATGATCTGATGCTGATGTACATTTATTAAAGCAGATGCTAGTTTAACTGCAATAGAAAGAAATTCTAAAATATCCTTCCTTTGAGTTTTAAGAAAGTCTCTCATGGTAACACCAGAGAAATATTCCAAAACTAAGATTGGTTCATTTAAATAACTTTCTATTTTGACTGGGCGGATAATTTCATTCATATTCATTTCTTTTGTTATGTAAAATTCATGTATGCTGGATGCAGTTTCGTGCGGGGTAGGGGTTGGTTGTTTCATGGTCTTTAATAGAACAAGCTTTTTTTCTTCTAATGAATATGCTTTGTAGATAATTGATTTACTATTTTCAACTTCAATATTAATTAATTTGTAGTCATTTAATATCGGCATTCTGTTCATTATTGTCATCCTTTTAGGAATTTCCAATTCTTTAACAAAACTTTAAGTAATCTTAAACAGACCTTATAGTTTTAACATTATTATATTTATGTAGGAATGTTCATGGAGGTTTGGAGATGGAAAATACGAATCTATTGAATGGCAGTAATTCTAATCAAGAAATAGACCAGGAATGGGTACAGCTCATCTTGGAAGCAAAAAACCTTGGCATGACTCCCGAAGAAATACACGACTTTTTTAAAAATAAATAACTCACTCCTGAGAAGCAATGAATTTATACCCCATCCCTCTAACTGTGACAATATACATAGGATCGGCTGGTATAGGTTCAATTTTTTTGCGTAAATTACTTATATGAACCATAACTGTACGGTGGTCACCTAGGCTTTCTTCCCCCCAGATTAGTTCAAATAAATCTTCAACACTATAAACACGATTAGGATGTTCTGCTAACAAACAAAGGAGTTGATATTCCTTTGTAGACAAAGGGACAGTTGCACCCTTCACTTTTACAACACAGCTTACTTTATCTATAATTAATCCTGGATATTCTATTTTTTGCAAAACCTGCTCCTTCACAGGCCTTAATTGGTGATCAATATTATGATGACGACGTAGATGGGCTTGAATTTTCACTGTTACAAGAGCTGGGCTAAAAGGTTTAGTAATGTAATCGTCCCCACCAATTTTGTGACCCAATATCTTATCAAATTCTTCTTCCTTTGAGCTTAAAAACAAGATAGGAATATTCGTCTTTTGACGAAGTAAACGACATACCTCAAACCCATCCATCCGCGGAAGTACTACGTCCAAAACGATGATGTCAGGCTTTTCCGTTTCTACTAATTGTAATGCTGTTGGGCCATCTTCAGCATGAATGACAGAATACCCTTCCTTTAGAAGGTATAATTGCAAAACCTCACGAATATCACGATCATCTTCTACCAGCATTACTTTTTCCTTGAACATCTAACTCACCTACCATTATCTATCAAAATACGACTATACAACTATTTCATAATATACCATCAACTACCTTTATTATCCAATCTTTTGGGTGTGGAGGATAATACGGACACGTTTCTAAATTTCTACATCCATTTTTAACATTTTATTAGCGAACAAAAAAACCAGGTATAAACTCTTTGAGTTCTACCTGGTAAAAATCGTCTAAAAGATATTAGTTACCATTTCTTAGTACAAGCTGTGAAACACATTCCACGTGCGCCGTATGCGGAAACATATCCACAGGCTGAATATACTCAACTTTATAGTCCTTACTCAAATAATCAATATCCTTCGCAAGTGTGGAAGGATTGCATGAAACATAAACAAATTTCTTCGGCTTCACTTTTCTAATCGCATCTAATAATTTCTGATCACAGCCCGTACGTGGGGGATCCACCACAACAACGTCTGGTCGCCAGCCTTCCTCCACCCATTTTGGCAGCCAGTGCTCTGCAGTGCCTGTTACATAGGTTGCATTTTCAATACCGTGTCTATGAGCATTTTCTTGTGCATCAATAACAGCTGCTTCAATTGTATCCATTCCTCGCACTTCACTCGCACCCTTTGCTAACCACAAGCCAATTGTTCCTACTCCGCAATATGCATCAGCAATTTTTTCATTGCCGGTAAGGCTTGCTGCATTCTTTACTTCATCATAAAGCTTTACAGTTTGAACAGGATTCAGTTGAAAGAATGCTCTTGCTGAAAGTTCGAAGCTCAAGTCCCCTAACGTTTCCTGAATAACTTCTTCTCCACTTAGATGTAATGTTTTTTCTCCAAAAATAAGGGATGTTTTGTTTCCATTTATATTCTGAACAAGAGATTTTACTTCAGGAAACCTTTTTTGGATTTCAGCCATAATTAACTTTTTACGCGGTACTTCTTTTTGTGTTGTAATTAAAACGACCTGTACTTCTCCTGTTTGAAAACCGGCACGTGTCACAATAGTTCTTACAATCCCTTTTCTCTTTCGTTCATCATAAATTGGCACTTGGAAGTCTTCGAGAATTTGCTTTACCCCTTCAGATACCTTATTTGTTAGTGGATGCTGAACCATACAATTTTGAATAGGAATAAGGCGGTGTGAATCCAACCCGTATAGCCCTGCAATTACTTTGCCCTTTTGCTGCCCAACTTGAAATTGACTTTTGTTTCGGTAGTTCCACGGGTCTTCCATACCGATAGTCTGACGAATATCCAAAGAGGAGATTTTTAATTTTGTATGTCTCTCCATAGATTGAACAACAATATCACGCTTTTCCTTCAGTTGCTGATCATAGGCTAAATGTTGAAGCTGACAGCCACCACATTCCTCGTAAATTGGACAAGGCGGCTTAACACGGAATGGGGATTTCTTTCGTATTGTTTTTACTTTTCCCTCCGCAAACTTTGGTTGAATCTTAGTCGCTTCTACTAATACTTCTTCACCAGGCAGTGCTCCAGGGACAAAGACAACTTGTCGTTTAAAGTAGCCTACACCTTCACCATTAATCCCTAAACGCTTTATTGTTAGCGGGAAAGTTTGTCCCTTTGAAATTTTAATTTGGCTGGTTTGCGCCTGTTTCTTTTCTTTCATATTTAACGCTCCGTTTCTACTCAATGCTTCTCCATAAATATAACGTGGCATAACTTAAATAAGGAGACCACTCTTTGCTATATTCGTCCATTTCATCACTAGTTGGTTTTTTCTCAAGGTTAAAATGCTTTTGAATTGCTTTTTGTATACCAATATCGGCTTTTGGAAATAGGTTAGGACGTCCAAGACCAGAAAGCATGAAGTTTTGCACGGTCCATGGACCAATACCACGTATTTTTACTAAATCCTTCATCAATTCTTCTTCTGGGAGCAAGTCCAACTCCATTAGATTGAGCTTTCCGTCTGCAATAAGTCTTGAGGTATCAATTACATACTCTGCTTTTCTACCGCTAAATTGTAATGCCCTTAAGTCATCATATTCCAACCCGGCTACTGTCTCTGGTGTAGGGTAAAACCAAACACCCTCTATTTGATATCCAAACTCTTTCACAAATCTAGATGTTAATGTATGAGCAAAAGCTAAATTTAACTGTTGATGGATAATACACTTCATTAAACAGCTATAAAAATCAAATTCTAACACAATTGGTGTCCCTTCATGTTGCTGAAAGATTCTAGAAAGATTTGTTTGATGAAAATGACTCATTACCTCATTCAAAGAAAAGTCAAACTGAAATATCCTTCTAATTCGCCTTATAGCCTCTTCCTTAATCGTTTTATCAGTACCACATAGTTCAAAAGCAGGTTCTTTAACTGTTCCAATTGCTCTTACATTAAGTACATATGACTTTCCTTCTATAACGGAAGGGACTCTGACCAATTGTTCATCCTTATTAATATGTATGATAGGATCCAATGATAGACGATCTAGAACTGAATCAAAATGATATGGACCTTTACATGTTATGATTTCCATCCACATGCTTTTTCTTCCTCATCTTCTTTTATTTTTATTATATCATTTTAAAATAAGGAACCTACGGAAAAGGAAAAAAACCCTTTGATTGCATCAAAGGGAAAGTAAATATGGATGATCCATCATTTTATTTATCATCAAATCATCTAGGCTTTTGAAGGTATAGCCTTGTTTCCTTAATTCTTCAATTGCATGATCCAATGCCTCAGCATTATCTTTTGATACAGTATGAAGCAAAATAATAGAACCGGGATGAATTTGCTTCATAATATTATCATATGAGTACTTCCAGCCTTTTTGAGAGTCTACTTTCCAGTCAACAAACGCAAGTGACCAAAAAACGGAAGTATAACCAAGCTCTTCAGCTTTGACAAGCACCTTTTCACTAAAAATCCCTCTTGGAGGTCTAAGATAGCTCATGCCTTTTTGACTTGTCAGTTCTTCTACTTTGATACGAACAGATTCTAATTCTTTCTTAAATTCTTCATCACTTTGAGTTGTTAGGTCCGGATGATACCATGAGTGATTTCCGACAATATGACCTTCATTAACCATTCGCTTTACTAGTTCAGGCTCTGAATCAAGATAATGTCCTGTAACAAAAAATGTTGCAGGCACCTTTTGCTTTTTAAGAACATCAAGAACTTTAGGTGTATACCCATTTTCATAACCATTGTCAAATGTTAGGTAGATATCTTTTTTCGTTGTATCACCTATATAAAAGCCACCATATTTTGAAAGCAATTCATCTAATTCCTTACCAGCAGTTGCAGGTTCATGATTTCGACTCTTTTTAAATCCCCAATGAATAGGCTTATTTGAAACGGCAGAAACAGAATTCATCGAAATAAAACATAAGCAAAAAAGCGTCAAAACAACGATCAATTTTTTCATAAACTCTCTCCTCATTCTTGTTATTATTTATAGTGTTGTTAAAGAGAGAATTTCAATACTGAAAAAAACTACCATAAAGAAACCCTTCAAATAAATGAAGGGTTTCAATCATCAGCTAGCGATTTCCTCAACAATCTTTTCTTTTTTATTCTTTTTCTTAGAAAAACGATTAAAACCATTGCCGATACTGTTAAAAATACGGTAAACAGCTGGAATAAGTACTAATGTAATCAATGTTGCAAATAATAACCCAGAAATAATCGCTGTAGCCATTGGAGCCTGATAGTTTCCAGATGTACCTGATGCTAATGCAAGTGGAAGCATTCCTCCTGCTGTTGTTAAAGTTGTCATAAAAATCGGTCGGATTCGATCTTTTCCTGCTGCCACGATAGCTTCAGTCACACTATATCCTTCTTTACGTAATTGATTTGTACGATCAATAAGCAGGATTGCATTGTTTAGAACGATTCCTATTAACATGACAATCCCCATTCCTGACATAATGCTTAACTCACGTTGTGTAATGAATAGCCCTGCTATAACGCCCACAATAGTCATAGGTATAATGGACATCACAACTAGAGGATGAGCCAAATTATTAAATTGAACAGCCATAACAAGGTAAACCAGGAATATTGAAATAGCTAGGATTAGAATCATATCTTGGATAAGTTCTTGTTGCTGCTCCAAATCACCCGCAACCGATACATTGTAACCAGTCGGCGTTTTAAAATCTTCTATTAAAGATTGAACTTCTCGATTGATTGTTCCTAGATCTGTATCCTTAATATCTGCCGAAACCGTGATGAAACGATCTCCTTCATCATGAGAAATTTCATTTGGAGTATCAACACTTACTAGTTCAATAAAGCTCGAAAGACTCTTTTCTCCATCATTTGTAGGAATTTTTAATTTTAACAGAGCATCCTTATTATTTGTACTTTCATTCCACTTCATTATAAGGGGAACATTTTCTTCCTCGACCGTAACCTCACCCAGTGGCACATTTAAAAAGGCCTGCTCAATAAATTGTCTAACCTGTGATGAGGATAATCCCGCATCTTCAATTGCACCCTCTTTTAACTGCACAACTTCTTCAACAGAAGTTCGCTCAATAGAGTTTTTCACAGCCACAATACCTTCGATTTGCTCTAATTCACTAGAGAATTTATCTGCAATTTCTTTTAGCTCATCAAAGCTTTCACCTTTAATTAACACTTGAACAGGGTAACCTCCACCTGTTGAAGTAGCTGTTTGAATACCTTCAATAGGGTAATCCTCTTGGATTGTTCGTAAGGAGCTTAATATTTCCTCATTGACTTCTTTTTGTCCTTTTACGATGTCATCACCTTTGGTCATATTAATAATGGTATAAAGCATAGAGCCATTATCCATCACATAATTTTGTTCAACGTCCTCAATCTTAGAGAGACTTTCGTTAATTTGTTCAACGATTTTTTCTTTTTCCTCGACAGACACACCTGTTTCCAAATCAACCATCAGCTCTGAATAGCGGTTATAAACATCAGGCATAATGGTCATCGGAATTTTAGACACTAAGAAAAAAGAACCAACAAACATCAAAAAGAAAATTCCGACCATGATAAAGCTGTTTCTTTTTTTCGTAACAACCCAAGATACAAATTTGCTATAACCTTTTAACAATCGTCCTTCCTTTTTCACCTGTTTTTTCCCTAGCTTTAAAAAGTTCTCAGATAAACTCGGGATAAGGGTAAAAGAGACAATAACAGAACTAATCAATGTAGCAGAGACAACCACTGATAGAAGGATCATAAATTGCCCCATTTCTCCGCCTAACAAACCAATAGGTAGGAAAACAACAATTGTTGTTAGCATCGACGCAATTACAGCTGAGGCAACTTCTTTTGTCCCCTCCACAACAGACTCTAATGGTTTCAGTCCTTGTTCTTTTTTCCTATAAATAGATTCGAGAATAACAATAGACGAATCAACCATCATTCCAATCCCTAAACCTAAGCCAATTAGCGTTAACATATTTAAACTATAATCTAATGCCCACATCGCTAAAAACGTGAGTAAGATCGATGTTGGAATAGAGAGTCCGACAATGATCGTGGCTCTCACGTTGCGTAAAAATAGTAATAGAATAATAACTGCGATAACACCACCGATAACGATATTACTTGAAACTCCATCAATCGATTCCTTAACATAGTCAGCTTGTGCAACCATTTCATTTAATTCAAAATCTTTTACTAAACCTTCATCTTTTATTTCTTTGATTTCTGCCCTTATTGCTTCAGCCATTTCAATTTGAGTAACATCCGCCACTCGTCCGATTTGTACAAAGACAAAATCTTTTGTACCGTTTTTCCAAACAAATGATGAGTTTTCCTTAGGGTCTATTGATACATCAGCTACCTCTTTCAATTCAACAGCACCTGTTTGGGTCATAATTTGAATGTTTTCTACATCCTCTACAGATTCTAACTTTGTATTCCAACGTAATGAAGGCGCGTTTTGATCTTCACTTAATTCTCCTAATGTTGCCTCACTATTAGCCTGCCCTATAACCGTACTAATTTGTGAGATATCCAAACCTTTTTCCTGAACTTTTTCGCGATCAAACTCAATAACCATTTCATGTTCTTGAATTCCAGCCAAAGAAACATCCCTTACTTCCGGAAGTTCTTCTAGTCGTGGCTCTAAAATTTCTTCAGCGAAAGCCGTCATCTCTTCCATTTCACCATTTGACACATCCATATAGAACTCATAAGTAGAACTTGTTCCTATTTGATCTGTGACAACTTCATCAATGCCGCTAATATTTGCTGTTGTTGATTGGACGACAGATTCAATTTCCTTTGAAACTTCATCACCCCGACCTGTTTCAATTGTAATATTAAGACCACTTCTTCCAATTGAAGTTGTGGAGCTAACCTCTTCAACTCCATCAATACCTTGGATGCTTTGTTCCAGTGGATTCGTGATGGTCCTCTCCACCTCAATTGCAGACATTTCACCAGCACTCACATCCACATACGCACCATCAAAATTAATGGATGGCATTAATTCTTTGTCCAGCTTTAATAACGAATAGCTTCCTACGATTAACACTAAAACTGTTACTAAACTTACTAAAATCTTTCGCTTTACAATAAACTTAAGCAAAGCTTTCCCCCCGTTCACCAAACCTATTTTCCTATGGAATAGTGTGCCTATAGTAACGTAAGCACCCAAGGATTGATTATAAATGAATGTTACGGAAAAATCTTCCTATTTTACAGATAATTTACAATGAAATACTTCTTTAATGTTCATAATATTTCTTCTATTGACCTCACAATAATCAAAAAGAAGACCCTGGCAACATACCAAGGTCTCCTCTAATCAAACGTTTATTTAAATACAGGCTCTTTAAATTGAGCTAGTTTTTCAAGTGAGCTTTTATCAATATCTGCATGTAGGCTATTACCATGAGAATCCATTGTAACAACAGCAGTAAAACCTTCTACTTTCAAATGCCACATAGCCTCAGGTATTCCAAATTGCATAAGATCTACACCTTCAACTGATTTGATACAATCAGCATAGTATTGTGCTGCACCACCAATTGCGTTTAAGTAAACACCACCATGCTCCCCAAGTGCTTTTAATGTTTTCGGTCCCATTCCGCCTTTTCCGATAACAGCACGAATACCAAAGCGCTTCATAATATCACCTTGATAAGGCTCTTCACGAATACTAGTTGTAGGACCAGCAGCTTTCACATGATAGTTTCCATCTTCATCTTTTAACATAACAGGACCACAATGATAAATAATTTGACCATTTAAATCAACAGGCGAATCATTTTCGGATAAGTATTTATGAATCGCATCACGACCTGTATACATCATTCCGTTAATACGAACAACATCCCCGACCTTTAGCTCTCTTATTTTTTCTTCTGTAATAGGCGCTTCAAGGACTACTTCTCTTGATTGTTCGCTTTGCTCATGAGTTGCCGCAACCTCATCTTGAGAAAAATCTACTTCTTCTCCGTCTTGATATAACCACTCATTGATTGAACCTGTTTTTGGATCAATGTATACACCTAAACGGCGATATGCCCAACAATTATAGGCAACCGAAACAAAGAAACTAGCTGGAATACGGTTAATAACCCCAACCTTACAACCTAGTAATGTTGTTTCACCACCAAAGCCCATTGTTCCAATTCCTAACTCATTGGCATTATCCATAACATATTCTTCAAGTTGACGTAACTCCTCACGTTCATTCACATCATCAACTCTTCTAAACAGCTGTTCCTTCGCCAACTCATAACCACTTGTACGATCTCCACCAATTCCAACACCGATGAAGCCGGCACTACAACCTTGTCCTTGTGCTTGATATACAGAATGCATAATACACTTACGAATTCCGTCTAAGTCACGGCCTGCTTTTCCTAATCCTTCAAGCTCACAAGGAAGACTATACTGGATATTTTTATTTTCACAACCTCCCCCTTTTAGAATGAGGCGGGCATCAATATAATCGTTTTCCCATTGTTCAAATTTAATAACAGGGGTTCCTTCTCCAAGGTTGTCCCCACTATTATCACCAGAAATAGAGTCAACAGAATTTGGTCTTAACTTTCCATCTTTTGTAGCTTGTTCGATTGCGCGTTTAATTTGCTTTTTCATATCAATCTGATTAGCCGATACCGGCACTTTTATTTTAAAGGTAGGTAAGCCTGTATCCTGGCAAATTGGAGAAACATTATCATCAGCCATTTTAATATTATTTGTAATCGTTGCAAGAGACATCGCTGAGCGTGTTCCAGCATTTTCTTTTAATTTTGCTGCTGCAATTGCTCTTCTTACGTCTTTTGGTAAGTTAGTCGAAGTTTCTACTATTAATTGATACATGCTTTCATAAAAGTTCTCCATCTCGATTCTCCCCCTAGTGTGAAAGCTCAGCAATCAAGGATGTGCCTACACTAATCACTACTAATTTAGTAAACTTTCGGTCTTTTCCCACAATTTTTATTATACTCCTCAAGCGATTTATTGAAAAGAAGCGTTTTCAGGATTTCTTTTGGTATGCAATGCCATTAAAAAAAGCCGACACAATTAGTGCCAGCTCATTCTTTCCAATCTTTTTTAAACTGATTATGCTTTAGTTCAAGATCATCAAGCATTTGAATTAAACGATCAACATCGTCTACATCTGTCGATTCGGGATCCATCGAGTCAATGACTTCTAAAAACATATTTAGGCGATTTTTCAAATAGGATAGTTGAGAATCCTTATCGTGTACTGCGTTACCCATTGTTTCTCTCCTTTCAGATACATGTATCGTAGATGATTTACAATTCTTTGACAAGTATAACTATCAGAATTAATGGATGTTCTCCCTTTAGGTTTCTGTTAAAATAAGCGAATGTATAGATCATTTTCACCCTTTTAAGAAGGAGCAAACATTATGAATGCACTAAAACCATTAAAAGCAATAACAACCTCATATGATCCATGGGAAGCTTATTTAGATATAGAGCAGTATGGCGAAATGACGTTAACCAATATTGAATTTACCACAACAACTCTTTGTAATATGAGATGCGAGCATTGTGCAGTTGGTTATACCTTACAACCTAAAGATCCAAAAGCACTTCCTATTGATCTGCTGCTAAAAAGATTAGATGAAGTACCAACATTACGTTCTTTAAGTATTACAGGTGGAGAGCCGATGCTTTCATTAAAATCTGTTGAACAGTATGTGGTGCCTCTCCTTAAGTATGCCCATGAACGCGGTATACGTACACAAATTAATTCAAATTTAACCTTGGATTTAAAGCGTTACGAAAAAATTATTCCTTACCTTGATGTTTTACATATATCTCATAACTGGGGAACAATTGATGAATTCGTCGAGGTCGGGTTTGCTGTTATGGACCGAAAGCCAACTTACCAACAAAGAGCTGCTTTATTTGATCGAATGATTGAGAATAGCCGAGCTTTAGTAAAGGCTGGTGTAATTGTATCTGCTGAAACGATGCTTAATAAACGAACACTTCCTTACATGGAGAAAATACATAAGCAGATTGTTGAAGACATGCTTTGTCAGCGTCATGAAATTCACCCAATGTATCCAAGTGATTTTGCAAGTGCCTTAGAAACTCTTTCTCTTCCAGAAATGAGAAAAGCAATTCATCAGTTATTAAATTTTCGGGATGAAACTGTATGGATGTTGTTTGGAACCTTACCATTTTATGCTTGCAGTCAAAATGAAGAGGACTTAGAACTCATCCAACGTTTACGTGAAAGCAAAAATGTTACGGTACGAAATGATCCTGATGGACGTTCAAGACTTAATGTAAATATCTTTAATGGAGATATTATCGTGACTGACTTTGGCGATACTCCGCCACTCGGGAATATTCAGCATAACACTCTACAATCTGCCTATTCAAACTGGATGAATACAAACCTTGCTAAATCATTAAATTGTCACTGTCCAGCAGTTCAATGTCTAGGACCTAATGTACTTGTTAAAAATAGTTATTACCAAGATATAGATTTTACAAAAAGAAAATCGAATATATAGGGTGAGAAGATGGAACAGGTAGTAGCATTTTTAAAAGAATATGAGTTACTAAAAGTAATTATTGTTGCTATTCTCTTAGCAGTGAGTGTTTTTATTATCAATTTCTTTATAAGAAAGTTCTTTCAGCGAACAGATTTTATAGAAGAACGAAAAGAAAAAACAATTGAAAGTTTGATTAGATCTGTTACAAGATATGCCGCAACTATAGGTTTCATCTTATACATTATTTCTTTATTTGTTGAAAATTTCGGATCCATCCTAGCAGGTGCCGGTGTGGCAGGTATTGTCATCGGGTTTGGAGCACAAAGCTTAATAAAGGACATTTTAGCAGGAATGTTTTTAATTTATGAAAAACAGCTTCATCAAGGTGATTTTATTACAATCAACAACACATTTAATGGTACTGTTGAAGAAATCGGCCTCCGTTCTTTAAAGGTACGAGAATGGAGTGGAAAATTACTAACTATTAGTAACGGTGAAATAAAGCAAATTCATAACTATAATATAGATCGGATGCGAGTTATTGAGCGTGTTGTTACAAGCTTTAGGGAGGATCCAGAGAAAGTGTGGACAGTCCTAGAACACACCTGTGAAAAACTAAATCAAGAATTGGGAGACTACTTAAAAAGAGATGTTTCTAACACAATTATTGAGCCCTTTCACTTATTCGGAATCACCTCTTTAAATGCTAATTACCGGGGATACGAATATGCAGTAATCGGTTTAGTTGATGACCAGCATTATTGGAATGCGGCAAAGGAAGCAAGAAAAATCATTGCTAAGGCTCTTTTTGATGAGGGAATTCAGTTAGCAGAAGAAAGAATTACATTAAACCAAAATGAAAAAATCAGTACCTAAAAGATGGTACTGATTTTTTTAAAACGCCTATCTAGGTTGATCAGACGTAACAAATCCAAAGGAAGCATGATCTTGTAGCGGAATCCAAGCACCAATTCCTTGTGATGTTACATTTTTCACAACAATGCTTTTCTTATTACCTTTTAACACTAAATAAACTTCACCGTACGTTACTTTTCCTTTTTCATTTACTGCAGGTGCATAGGCATATAAATAGCCTAATTTTTTGGGAGGTACATTATACACTTGATCTTTCTTTGTTCCTGCCCCAATGATCGTTTCAAACGCTAAAGGTAAATTGGTTTTCCTCATTGCCTCTAACAACATCATTTTTTTAACATGCTCTGCTTCAGGGACTTTGGCGGTTAAGCCACCTTTAACAGATTTTTGTGCCTCCTGGCGATAATGCATTTGGATTTGTGATTTTCCACCACGGTTATCTTGATAATTTGTGTTTATTTTTTGATACTCCCAATTTGTTGCTGTTTCAGTTGATTCATAATTAAGTGCCCACTGACCTAAATAAATAGTGGCACGATACCCAAAGGCAAGTGGTGCATCAGAAATAGTGGATTCATTTAAAATACGAATCAAATCAGGATTCTCAATTGGAACTTCTGCAGTGTCAATCAGTTGCTGAGTTAGCTCACTTGGCTGTAAATAAGGTAAATCCTGAGTGGGGTTTGGATATGTGTTTTCCTTTGAAATATCCATTACCGAACCAGGCATCTTCGGCTTTTGTGTTTTCCCTTCTGCTAATACAGCACTTGAAAAACTAAATGATAAAAGCAAAACTAAAGAAATGAGCAATCTTCTTTTCATGGTTTTTACTCCTTTCAACATGCTTATCATTATTGTTTTCAATCGGGAATTGGTTTATCCAAAATTTTTATATCAGTACTTCTAAAAAGTTCTGAACAAGGTGATTTCTCTATTATCTCCTTAGCAATAACTCATACCTCTTCGTCATAGGCTTATTTATCCATTGAATCATTGGACCAATTAAAAAGGTAATAATAATTGTCCCTACCCCAATGGGTCCTTGTAAAATAAAGGCTAAAATTAGTGCGGTAACCTCTCCAATTGTTTTAGCAATCATAAAGTTCAAATGAAACCTTTCATGCAACGAGATCATCAGTTGATCAATTGGATTAGCAGGAAATTTTGTTTGCAAATACATGGCTACGCCAATGGAAATAAGTATTATCCCTGCGATAAGAGATATTACCTGTAATAATAATGTACTTAAATGAACGTTGCTCATAACTACTATCAGCCAAAAATCAACTGAAAAACCTATTAATAAAATTGTAACCACAGCTAGGAATTTAGGTTTTCCTCTAACGATTAAGGCGTTAATAAATATTAAGATTACCCCAATGATAATAACCCAACTTCCTACTGTTAACCCAATAACATTTGACAGACCAACGTTTAAGGCATCCCAAGCCCCAGCTCCTAAGTCAGCTTTTATTGTCAGTGTGACACCAAAACCCATTAAGAAGAGCCCAATTAAATAAAATACAATTCTAATCTTCATTCTTTTAGTTCCTTTCTAAGTAGATGCTAATAAATATGAGGACAAACATTACTTTAAAACAAATAGTAAAATTAATAAACAGAATATTTACAAAGCTTGAAGAATATAGTATCATATAGGTACACGATAGAGTGTCCCTAGAAAATTAACGCTTTTTTGCAAGCGTTACCAATTTCTCTAGTTATCTGTTTCGTCCTACACAAACTATAAGACTCTGTGTATTATACACAGAGTCTCTTTTTATTTAAAAATAAACACCAATTCTCAACTCTTTACCTTCCTTTACATTAAAGATGAATGAAATCCATCGTTTTATTGCACATTAATATAGTGCGAAGCTATTTACATACGCAACTATATTGTATGAGGAAAGAAAGGAGCTTATCCAATGAGTGAGGATTTGAAAAATAAATTACTTGAAGTCGTACAAAATCATAAAGTAGGTACATTAGCAACTATCAGTCAAAACAAGCCTTTCTCTCGATTCATGCTGTTTTTTAACGAGGATTTAGTTTTATATACAGCTACCAATAAAGATACCCACAAGGTTGAGGATATTAACACAAACCCTAATGTTCATATTTTATTAGGAAATGATTGTAATGGATGGGACGATCCATACGTAGAAGTGGAAGGAACAGTTATGGTAGAGGAATCTAAAGAGCTTAAAGAAAGGTTCTGGAATGAGCACTTAAAAAATTGGATACCAAGTGCGGATGATCCTAACTATATGCTTTTAAAAATTTCACCTTCTTCTTATCGTTATTTCGAAAAGTCTTCAAGTGAACCGGAAATTCTGTCATTATAAAAAATATAGCCAGGTGATCACTCACCTGGCTTTTTACTTTAAATCAACTCAAATGTTTCCTCAATCTCAATACTCCCTTTAACAGACTGAGCCATTGGACAATTTTTACTAGCTAATAAAATTGATTGATGAATTTTATTTTCGTTTAAATTTTGACCTTTAATTTTATAGTGAATATGTATCTTTTCAATCTTATTTGCTTCAGCCTCATTACGTTCTACATCAGTAGATATCGTTATATCCTCTATCTCTATTCTTTTCTTAGCTAAAATCTTCCGCAATACACCACCACTACAAACAGCAATTGATGCGACCATTAGTTGATATGGTCTATATCCATAGGCTTCATCTCCCGCTACATGCAATTCTCCATATTCTGTTGTTGTTGTAAAGCCAACTTCTTTCTTCATTTTAAATTCCATTATCTTCACCTCAGTTTTTAAGTTATTGTATCTAAAAAACGACGATTACAAAAGTAATGTTCTTATTTTTCTTGTATAATTTTGTTATTCGGTTTAAAGTATTACTGGCATTTAAGAATTATTTTCTAAAATCATGAGAGGTGCTTACATGAATACTCAACGAGTTCGTTTTTGGATATTAGTTTCTATTGTCGGGATATCAGGGTTTAGCCAAGGAATGCTTCTACCACTAATTGCTATTATTTTTGAAAATAGTGGGTTATCTTCAGACTTAAATGGCTTAAACGCAACAGCTCTATACATTGGGATTCTTTTAGTATCTCCCTTTATGGAATACCCATTAAAACGGTTTGGCTATAAACCAATTATTATCCTCGGCGGTTTAGTCGTTGCTTCCTCTCTTGCATTATTTCCATTATGGAAATCCTTTTGGTTTTGGTTTTGCCTACGACTTTTGATTGGAATTGGTGACCATGCCCTGCATTTTGGTACACAAACTTGGATTACCTCATTTTCGTCTGAGGAGAAAAGAGGAAGAAACATTTCACTGTATGGTCTATTTTTTGGTGTTGGTTTTGCAGCAGGTCCATTACTCGCATCACTCGTTAACATAAACGAAGCATTGCCTTTTATTATTTCATCTGTTCTTTGCTTTATAGGCTGGGCTCTATTGTTTCTTTTAAAAAACGACTATCCTGAGCAAACCATTGAGGTTAATTCGATGAGAGAAACAATGAAACGATTTAAAAGTGCATGGAAATACGGATGGGTTGCATTTTTACCTCCTTTAGGTTATGGATTTTTAGAATCCTCATTAAACGGTAGCTTTCCTGTTTACGCACTCCGAATTGGTCTTGATGTAACGAATATTTCTGTTTTACTGTTTTCTTTTGCAATAGGAGCAATCACATTTCAACTTCCGCTTGGAATTTTAAGTGACAAATTTGGAAGAAGAACTGTGTTAATGTTTATCTTATTCACTGGTTTTTTGAGCTTTACGACAGCCAGTTTTGTTGAAAATTTTCCTACTGCTCTTATTATTTGCTTATTCATATCTGGAATGGTTGTTGGCTCTACCTTCTCACTAGGAATCAGCTACATGACTGACCTAATGCCAAAAAACCTGCTCCCAACCGGAAATCTCCTATGTGGAGTTGCCTTTAGTGTAGGCAGCCTAGCTGGCCCTTATTTAGGTGGTATTTTTATTAAATACACTAACGATATTAGCTATTTCTTCATCATAAGCAGTATGTTGTTACTCATATTTATAGCCGTTACTATCTATAAACCAATTCTAACAACAGAAAAATCTACTAAGCCCTCCGTGGATCATTTTTCAAGCTGACATCTTGTCAGCTTTTTTATTTTCAAAGCCTGCTAGTGCCTTTTTTGAAAATTTTTAAAAAAGGTTTGAACATTTTTAATAATCTGTTATATAATACAACTAACAACAATAAACTGTACCATAACAATAACCAAAGGGAGATGGGGAAATGATGAACAGACAGGAACGTAAGAATATGATTGAATTTATTGAAAGAATGAAGGAAATTGACAAAGACTCTTTACTTTATATGACAGATGCTGATATTGAACATATCTACAGCACCGTTTATAACAGCTGTCTTGAGCATGCTGAGTAAATGAACAAAAGCGCAAGCGCCTCGTTCAGACCCGACAAGCGTAAGACGATTTAGAATAGAAGGCGTTCCTTGCCTTGCTTATGACCTCGAGGGGCTAGGTGCTGGAGCTGGATGTCGAAGTGTTATCCACAATTAATAAAGATTAGAAGAAAAAGGCTGACTAGGTTTTAATCCTAGCCAGCCTTTTTTTTTAATGATAACCGTTTTGTCCGTTAGCACTACCGCTTGTTTTATGTTTTGGACTTTGTTTAGAGTTTTGCTTGTTATGACTTCCGCCTTTTTTTGTATGTTTTGCCATTGTTGAATCCCCCACTTTCATAAAAATAAAGACTTTTGTCTTCTTAATTACTATTTCACTTTTAGGGAAGCAATATGAACTAAAACATTTGGTAATTTATTTTAAAGCATGTTTTCTTTTATATAACAGTGCATTGAATTCACCACCAAGAATAATAATCATCCCTGATAAATAAAGCCATACCATTAAGACAATAATTCCTCCGATACTTCCATACGTTGCACTATAGTTTGCAAAATTACCAACATAATAAGAAAATGCAAGTGATACAGCAATCCAGCCAATTGTTGCAGCAATTGCACCTGGAACTCCATCCTTAACATGCAAACGCTTATTAGGTGCAACAAAATATAAAGCTGTAAACACAATGAACAGTATAATTCCACTAACAAGCCAGCGCATAGTATTCCAAATCGTTAAAAACTGTGCCGAAACACCAAAATGAGAAAAAATAAAAAGGCCTATTTCTTTTCCAAACACAGGTAATAAAAGGGCTACAATAATGACAAAAACCATTGCCATTGTAAGTAAAATCGCCATCCCTCTTGCAACAAAGAATGAGCGGCTTTCCTCTACATCATATGCCTTATTAAAAGCTCGAACGATAGCATTAATTCCATTGGATGCAGACCAAAGAGTTGCAATAATACCAAATGATAAAAGCTTACCATTTTTATCATTTAAAATTTGATTTAGCGTATCATTTATTAATTGCATTGATTCCCCAGGAGCAAACTGTTTAATTGTGTTTAATACATCTACTTGAGAAATCGGTAAATAACCAAGCAATGTGATTAAAAAGATGAGAAAAGGAAATAACGACAATAAAAAGAAATAAGAAAGCTGAGCAGAAAGGCCTGGTACCTCATCATTTGTAAATCTTTTCACTAATTCTTTTAGGAATGAACCTTCTTTAAACATGCATTCACCTCACGATTGATCTCGTTTCGGAATGAACCTTTCTTTTGTTTCTTGTACTAATCCTACAACTTGTGGTGTTGTTTCTCTAAGCTCTTTCACTTTTTCATTTAAAAAAGAAAGATCTTCTGACACTTCTTGTACTTTATCCTTTACATTATCTATCTTTTGCTTAACCTCGCTAGTTAATGTAGTTGGTTCATCAACATAGCCTTTAATTTTCGAGGATACATTTTTACCAGCTTGAATAACATCTTCACGAGTGTGTTTGTCCAATAATGAAACAGCTGCTCCAACAAGGGCGCCGATAACCATACCTTTAATTAACTTATTTTCATTTGCCACCTAACATACCTCCTATCGTTAAAGTTTATGTAAAGTTTTCACTTCGTTTAATAAATTTCTACAGCTTTTATGGACCATTTCGAATACTTCATCAAAGTTACCTGTATAATATGGGTCAGGAACATCTAATATGTCCGACTCTTCCACATAATCTAATAATCGTTGAATTTTCCCTGTTGAATGATATCCAGCTAGACGTCTAATATTCCCAATATTTTCATTATCCATCCCAATCAAATAATCATATTGAGATAGATCTTCTTTCGTAAGCTGTCTTGCCTTTTGTCCTTCATAAGAGATGTTATGATGCTCTAAAATACGACGAGTCCCTTCATGTAGTTGTTTCCCTGTATGCCAGTTTCCTGTACCAGCTGAATCAATTTGAATGGCCTCCTCTAGCCCCTCCTTCTTAACTAAATCTCTCATAACAGCTTCAGCCATTGGTGAGCGGCATATATTCCCCAAACAAACAAATAAAATGTTAACCATTATATCCTCCTTACCTTTTTCCCAATAGTTTTCTTTTAAAAACAATTATTTCTACTTATTATGATAATATTTTTCCTTAATCAAATACAATTCGGCATTATATACTTAATTAGGACTAAGTAACAAGTTTTTGAATGTGTACTAGTATTTCATGTTACAATAACTATAACGATTACCGATTCCGAGAAAGGACTGAAGGGAATGAACCTTACTGAAAAGTCAGTTGAAAATGTTGAGTATATGATTGAGCAAATCAAAGAAAAACTCAGAGTTCTAAATCTAGGTGCTATTAAACCTTCTCATTTTAATGAAGAAATGTACGAAGAATTGAAAGATATTTACGAGCATGTTATGAAGAGAAATTCCTTCAGCCCTAATGAAATGCAAGCCATTGCAGAAGAATTAGGAAATCTTCGCAAAGGACAATAATCTGATTCTGACTCCTTCCCTACTTACATATGAATGTAACAAGGAGGGGGATTTTTTTATGTTAAATTGGTGGTTAGCAACAATCAGTTTATGTGGATTCCTCATTACCTCAATTATCCTTGTTCTATATGGCTTAAAAGCTGCTGTTAACTCTGAAGATTCCTATCGTGTTGATCCTTTGCCAACTGAAGATAGTACGAAGAATAAAAAATAAGTAAACCCCCTTTTGGTTAAGGGGGTTTTTACAATTGCATATTAAACAAACGTTTATTTAAGAAAGTAATTTTAATGATTCTCTAGTAAAAGCAGGTAAATCATCAGGTTTTCTGCTTGTTACAAGTTGGTTGCTGCAAACTACAACTTCTTTATCATGTACATTTGCACCAGCATTTTTCAAATCAATCATAATGGATTGATAACCAGTAACATCACGATTATTTAATGATTCGGCAGAGATAAGCAATTGTGGCCCATGACATATCGCAAAAACAGGTTTTTGATCTTCCATGAACTCTTTAGCAAAACGGATATAGCTCTCGTCCGCTCTTAGTTGATCTGGAGAAAATCCACCCGGTATAAACAAGGCATCAAATTGGCTAGAATCTACCTCATTAATTGAAGCATCAATTTCCACTCTTGCTTTACCTTGTTTTCCTGTCACTGTTTTCCCTTTAACATCTTCGATTGTCGTCAAAGAATGACCTTGTTCTTTAAACGCTCTAGCTGGGTCAGTATATTCGATATCCTCAAAGTAATCAGTTAATACAACAGCAATATTCTTAGACATATTGTTAATGATAACCTCCTCTTTTTGAATACATTTCTGTATTACCCGTGCTTGTCCCACTATAAACTTTTTTGCATAAAAAGGAGTTTTTCAAAAAGTAGCGAATATTAACTGAAAAAAAGCGAGTTGATCTAAATGACAATTAAAGTAATAGAAGCAACAAAAGACGATGTTCATTTTCTTTGGGATATGCTATACGAAGCAGTTTATGTGGATGAACATTCAGAAAAACCCCCACGCAGTATTATTGAAACACCGAAGATGGCTAGTTACGTCAAAGACTGGGGAAGACACGGAGATCTAGCACTACTTGCTGTTGATTCAAACGGAAAGAAACTTGGAGCTGTTTGGATCCGCCTCTTCGACGATTTGACTAAAACATATGGTTACGTTGATGAGGAAACCCCCATCCTCAGCATGGCCATTCTCCCACAATTCAGAGGAAAAGGCATTGGATCAGAATTGTTAAGAGAAATCAAGCTACAAGCAGCTTCAAAAGGATATGTGAGAATTTCACTTAGTGTGGACCCCTCCAATCCTGCTCTACGTTTATACGAGAGATTTGGATTTAAGAAAATCGGAATCGACGGAACTTCTTGGGATATGGTTGCTGAATTAGGAGAACAGTAAATGTATAAAGTAGCTTGGTGATGAAGAACATCTTTCTTCCTGCTGAGTTTTGTTTTGTCGTTCATTTTCTTGGTGAACGACAGTGTGGTTACGATTGATACCAGTTTTGTCGTTCATTACACTTATGAACGACAGTGCGATTTCGAACAATTCCCTTTTTGTCGTTCATCACCCTTATGAACGACAGTGCGGCTACGAACAATTCCCTTTTTGTCGTTCATCACACTTATGAACGACAGTGCGGCTACGAACAATACTTCTTTTGTCGTTCATCACCCTTATGAACGACAGTGCGGCTACGAACACTACTTCTTTTGTCGTTCATCACCCTTATGAACGACAGTCCGATTACGAACAATTCCCTTTTTGTCGTTCATCACACTTATGAACGACAGTCCGATTACGAACAATACACGTTTTTGTCGTTCATCAGCCTTATGAACGACAGTGCGGCTACGAACAATTCCCTTTTTGTCGTTCATCACACTTATGAACGACAGTCCGGTTACGAACA
>NZ_JBLUOI010000019.1:26424-41524 GCF_048059995.1 Metabacillus sp. YM-086
CGACAGTGCGGCTACGAACAATTCCCTTTTTGTCGTTCATCACACTTATGAACGACAGTCCGGTTACGAACAATACTTCTTTTGTCGTTCATCACACTTATGAACGACAGTGCGGCTACGAACAATTCCCTTTTTGTCGTTCATCCACCTTATGAACGACAGTCCGGTTACGAACAATACTCGTTTTGTCGTTCATCACCCCTATGAACGACAGTGCGGCTACGAACAATTCCCTTTTTGTCGTTCATCACCCTTATGAACGACAGTCCGGTTACGAGCAATACTCGTTTTGTCGTTCATCCCCTCCTTCTACGAACAGCCCATAGCCCATCCCTTTCTAATCCCAAATCCAATCTCTAGCCCCCCCTAAAAATAGTCCCCCATGCCTAAATTCCAAAAAATAATCTAAAAATTCTAAAATTACTAGTTCTTGTTTTCAAAACAAATAATATATTTTACTTGAAAGCGTTTACTTTATTGGAATCAGAGGGGGGAACTGGTTAATGAGGTTAAAAAGCGTTTTAAGTTTATTTTTCAGTCTAATCATGGTAATTGGACTACTAGCTGCTTGTAACAATGAGGTAAAACCACCAACAACAAATGAACCAACTCCAAGTGAAGAAGGAAATGACTCAGAACAAAATTCATCAGGGACAACACCAAGGAATGAAACATTGTATGTTAATGGTCTACAATGGGGGCCGCCTTCAACCTTTAGTCCATTAGGGGGAAATCCATCTTTTCCAATTGCATATGCGAACTCGAGATCATTAATCTATGAAAATCTTTTCATGATTAATATGCTTGATGGTGCGTTAGAGCCATTACTTGGTACAAGTTATGAATGGACTGATGACACGACACTTCACATTGAATTAAATCCTGATGCAAAGTGGAATGACGGAGAAGCATTCACATCAGAAGACGTTGTGTATTCTTATGAACTAGGAAGCAAATACTCAATATCTTGGAGCAACTTCTGGGAAGCAATTGATGCGGTAGAAGCAGACGGTGATAACGCCGTTAATATCCGCTTAAAACAAGATAATCCTAACCGACTCACAGTTTTAGATAGTCTTCAATTAGTTCCGATGATGCCTAAGCATGTTTGGGAAGAAATTGAAGCGAAAAGCGGGAACGATATTGCCAAGATTCGTGAAGAAGTGAATCCAGATCCTGTTGGTACTGGCCCGTACAAAATGCACACATTTGATAACCAAAAGATCACCTTAATTAGAGATGATAACTATTGGGGACAATCTCTATTTGGCGGCTTACCAGCTCCGAAGTATGTAAGTCATGTTATTTATAAGGATAATGCTGCAGGTTCTCTAGCATTTAAAAAAGGGGAAGTTGACGTTTCACAACAATTCATCCCTCAAGTTTGGAAAATGTGGGAAGACGGTGCTCCAATCAAAACATATGTGAAAGACAAACCATATTACTTACCTGGTTCAATGCCTTCTATTTTCTTCAATATGACAAAAGATGGCTTAAATAATCCAGATGTTAGAAGAGCGATTGCAATGGCAATTGATTATGACAAAATTTCAGAATTAGCAATGAGCGGATATTCTGGTGAAATGAAACCGTCTATTACATTAGATACACCTTCTGAAACAAAGTATGTAGATCAAGATGCCATTAAATCACTTCAATGGACAACAGATATTGATGCAGCCAACGAGTTGCTTGATAGTATTGGAGCGAAAAAAGGAGCAGATGGTATTCGTGTTCTCAATGGTGTAAGACTTGGACCATGGGAAATCGAATGTCCATATGGTTGGTCTGATTGGAATGCTGCCCTAGAAATTGTCGCACAAAACGCTAAGGCCATTGGAATTGAAATTAGAACAAACTTCCCTGAAGCTCCTGTGTGGACAAATGATTTACAAACAGGGAAATTTGACATCATTATGAATACGCCTGCTGGTGCAGTTAGTCCGAGTCAGCCTTGGGATAGAGCAAGAACAATTATGTATTCAGAAGGTGTAGCTCCAGTTGGTGAAATGGCGTTCTGGAACTGGGGAAGATATAAAAATGAAAGAGCCGATGAGTTAATTAAGGAAATTCCAACAATTACAGATGAAGCGAAATTAAAAGAAATGTACACAGAACTTACAAAAATTTATTTAGAAGACATTCCATCAATCCCACTTATGTATAGACCTTGGGTATTCCATACAGTGAACGAATCGGTTTGGAAAGGCTTTGCAGTTGAAGGAGACGGCAATAACATTCCACCACAAATTTCAATTGACGGTGCAGGTGTAAAAGACTTGTATCAAATCACAAATAAATAGACTGAAATATAGATAGAGCTAGTTGGGATAATTCATATAGGTTATCCCAGCTACTCCTTTTAAAACTACCTAATAACGGGGGTGCTGTGAAGTCATGAATGCCTATCGGAAGTTTTTCTTAAAAAAATCCCTCTGGTATCTTGTGACCTTGTTTGTAGCAGTCGCGCTTAACTTCCTACTACCAAGGTTAATAGAGGGAAATCCAGTAAGTGTGATTGCCAACCAAATGACTCAAGGAATGACAGACAGTGATTCAATTAAGAAGGTATACGATACATTTGCTGCAGAGTTTGGTATTGATAAGCCGTTATGGCAACAATTTTTTATTTATGTAGGGAATTTACTGAAGGGTGATTTAGGAACGTCGTTCGGACTCTATCCAATGTCTGTTACTTCTATTCTTGCCTCAGCTGTTCCTTGGACATTAGCTCTTCAACTGCCTGCTATCCTTGTTGGTTGGATCGTCGGAAATGCCCTTGGTGCTATTGCTGCTTATAAAAAAGGTGTATTTGATAAAGTTCTTTTTCCTACATTTTTATTTATCAACTCCATCCCATTTTTTATTTTGGCGATTATTATGCTCTATATCTTTGGGCTAACTCTTAATTGGTTCCCAACATCCGGCGGCTACAATTATCAAATGACACCAAATTTAAGCTTTGAGTTTATTGGATCTGTGATTAGTCATCACTTCCTCCCTTTTATTTCAATTGTCTTGGTTACAATTGGTGGTCAAGCTATCGGAATGAGAGAAATGTCGATCTACGAATTAAACACAGATTACGTTTTATATAGCAAATTACTTGGTATTAAAGATTCAACAATTTCTAGATATGTATTTAAAAATGCGATGTTACCACAGATTACAGGTTTGGCTCTCTCAATCGGTACGATGATCGGCGGGTCATTAATTACTGAAATTGTTTTTAGCTATCCTGGTATTGGAACATGGCTATTTACTGCCATACGTCAACTAGATTATCCACTCATATCCGGCGCTACTCTACTTATTGCCATATCCGTTCTATTAGCTAACTTCACCATTGAAATTATTTATGGGTTGGTTGACCCTAGAATCAAAGCTTCGCAAATGGAGGAAGAATAATATGAATAGTTCACTACAAATATTAATTCGCTCCCCAAAATTCCTTATCGGTGCCATTTCATTTTTGTTGATGCTTGCATTTGTAACGATCTACCCCTTAATTAATACTGCTGATCCAACCGAAATGGTTGCACTCGCCTTTCAGCCACCGAGTGCTGAATTATGGTTAGGCTCCGATAACTTTGGAAGAGACTTGTTTCTTGAACTTATTTATGGAATCAAAACCTCCATTTTTGTAGGATTAGTTGCCGGCTTAAGTGCAACGATTATTGGGTTAATCATCGGATTATCCGCCGGTTATATCGGAGGAATATTTGATGAAATTTTATCTGCCATCACAAATATCTTTATCGTTATTCCGTCTTTCATTGTCTTAATTCTGATTTCAGTCAGTATCGATTCAAGAAGTTCGTTAATTACAGCAATTGTAATTGGCATCACTAGTTGGCCATGGACAGCACGTGCCGTCCGCGCTCAAACATCCTCTCTACGAAACAGAGATCATGTTAATATCGCAAAAATATCTGGTCACAGCACACCAAGAATTATTATTTTTGAAATTTTACCTTACATCATGTCTTATGTTGTAATGGCATTTGTTCTGCAAACAGCATCAGGTATTCTTTCAGAGGCATCGATCTCTATGCTAGGGCTTGGACCATATAACACAATTTCCCTTGGTATTATTATGAACTGGGCTTTAATCTTTGAAGCTCCTGTATCCGGTGCGTGGTGGGCGTTTATACCTGCGGCAATCGCTATTGCGATCATTACATTTTCTCTCTATTTAATGAATACTGGGATGGATGAAATTTTTAACCCTAAGATAAGGAGTTAATAATATGAGTAAACATATTCTTGATGTTAAAGAATTAAAAACCTACTATAAAACCAGATTAAAAGAAAAGGTCTATGCTGTTGATGGTGTGGATTTTCACCTTGAAGATGGAAAAACAATTGGAATTGCCGGGGAATCAGGATGCGGAAAATCAACCTTAGCCTTAAGCTTAATGGGTTTTTACTTTCCTCCACTCCATTTTGGTAGCGGTTCCATTAATATCAATGGAGTAGATATTATGAAGCTCGAAAAAGAAAAGCTTAGAAAACAAGTGTTAGGCAGAGAAATTGCCTACATTCCACAAGCAGCAATGAACGCCCTAAATCCAACGATTAAGATTATTAAATTTATTGAAGACATTATGAAAGAACATCAACCTGAACTGTCGAAAAAACAAGTCTATGAAATGGCTGCTGAAAGATTTGAAACATTAAATCTTTCACCTAAAGTCTTAAATTCTTATCCGAATGAACTTTCTGGCGGGATGAAACAAAGAACAGTTATTGCTATTTCAACCATTTTAAATCCAAAAGTATTAATCGCTGATGAACCAACCTCTGCACTCGATGTAACATCCCAAAAAGTTGTCATTAAATTATTAAAAGATTTATTAGATAAAAAATTCATCCGTTCATTAGTATTCATTACACATGAACTCCCTCTTCTCTATCATGTAACAGACGAAATTATGGTGATGTACGCAGGAGAAATCGTCGAGAGAGGAAAAGCCGAAGACGTTATTTTTAATCCCATTCACCCTTATACCAAAAAGCTAATGGGCTCGATTATTGTCCCTGAATCTGGCATGAAGGAACATAAACTAGCTGCGATTCCTGGAGCACCTCCTAATTTAAAAAAGAAAATAGATGGCTGCCGATTTGCTGAACGATGTTCCTATGCAACTGATGAATGCCGTACTGGAAAAATTACGACTCAACATCTAGGTGAACGTCTGTATCGTTGTCGAATTGACAATGATACGTTAAAGGAGTGGTATGCAAATGAAGCCTAATCAAGAGGTTTTAATTAGCGGGAAAAACATAACAAAGGTTTTCGGTTATGGGAAAAATAAAAACACAGCCGTTGACCAAGTTAACTTTGCGTTCCATCGTGGAGAAATTATTTCAATTGTTGGTGAAAGTGGGAGTGGAAAAACCACACTTGCTAAAATGGTCATGGGACTACTAAAGGAAACAAGTGGAGATATCGAGTATAAAGGAAAGCCACGCAAACTAAAAAGTCATCGAGATCGAAAATCATATTGGCAAGATATTCAAGCCATTTTTCAGGACCCCTTCTCTTCTTTTAACTTGTTTCATAAAGTCGAAAAACTATTAAATGACTGTATTGAACTGCAAGGTTTAAAGCTTTCTAAAGAAGAACGCTTTGAGAAAATGAAAGAAGCATGTACGTTTGTTAACCTGAAATTTGAAGAGCTTTATAATAAATATCCTTTTGAGCTATCAGGTGGACAAATGCAGCGTTTGATGATTGCTAGAATTTTTCTTCTGCATCCAAAGGTATTGCTAGCAGATGAACCAACTTCAATGGTTGATGCCTGCTCTCGCTCTACTATTTTGGATATGTTATTAAAGCTAAGAGAAGAAAACAACATGACGATTATCTTCATTACTCATGACGTAGGTCTTGCCTATTATGTAAGTGATACTCTTTACATCATGGAAAAAGGAAAAATTGTTGAACAAGGAAGCGCCGATAGTGTGTTAATGAATCCACAGCATCCATACACACAACAGCTCATTTCTGACGTACCTAAGCTGCATGAAGCCTGGGATTTGGGATAATCAAAGAAGGCCAACTAACATAAGTTGGCCTCTTCTCTTAACCCACACTCAATTTCCTTTATAAAATCACTTACTTTCTTTTCATAGCCCTTCGGATCTGTATTATAGGCTTCTGCATGACCTGCCTTAGGGACTAAATAGAGCTTTTTATTTCCCTTTTTTCGTTTAAACATATCTAACGTCATTTGCAACGGAATAAACGTATCTTCTTTCCCATGAATAAATAAAATGGGGGTTTTTGTTTTTTCTAACCCTTTTATTGGGGAAATTTCAGGAAAACTCCATCCATGACGTAACTTAATGAGAAGACTTATAACATCGATTAGAGGATAAAAACGCAACCTTAAATCAAGCCTCAATCTTAATTTTAATAAGCTTGAAAAATCACTAAATGAGCAGTCAGCAATACAAAATTTCACTCTGTTGTCCCGTTTGCTTACTTCTAATGCTGTAGCAGCTCCAAGTGATTCACCTAACAAGCCTATAAAAGTACGATCTCCCATTCGCACTGATAAATAGTCAATCCACGCTCTTACATCATCTTTTTCATAGTAACCAAAAGAGGTATAATTCCCTCCACTTAATCCATGAAATCGATGGTCACATAATAAAACGTGAAATCCCCTTTTCTGAAACATTTCTACATATTTAAAACTTCCAAACAAAGACCAACGAATTCCATGAGCAATAATGATTACTTTTTTACTGTTTTTTACTGGAAAAAGCATTCCATGAAGCTTATATCCATGGTAAGACGGAATATATAATTCTTCTTTATCTAACGTGTGAAAGATGTTGGCATCAATTTCCCCCTTTTGAATACCAAGCTTATACGTTTTGTCATAAGGAACCCTTTTCGGCGAAAGAAGAAGACGGCTTAACAAATATATACCTATTGAACAGACAATCATCGAAGCAAGAACTAACCCTATGGTCCATTGCCACATTCACTTCTCTTCCCTTCTAGGCTTTTTTATATTTTATTGAAATGCGCAAGAAGGTGTGACAAGAAAACGAAGCAAGATGAAAAACCGCATGCTTTGGATGATGAAACAAACAAAAAATCCTGTACACCCTTAAACTCTTACTCACGGGTGTACAGGATTAATCACGTTATATCGTCCACTGATCATGGACGATTGCAACAAGCTTCCACTCATCCTTTGAATTTTTTTCAAAAACAAGATTTAAGGCCTTCCAATCCATATTCTCATTTTCCTCAGTTCCCTTTACGTAATACTCAACAACTTGAGACTCAGGAAATGTGTCTTTAATATTTTTTATCGTATTTCCTCTTGCTTGTTCTGGGTTATAAACAACCTCATCAGCCTGATGGTAGCTTGCATCATAAATAAATTCACTATAGTATTTGCTTGGAATTAACTTAATTGGCTCACCACTTCCATCTCTTACACCCCATGTATACTCTTCTTCGGAATGAAAGAAATGCAAGAGATCCTCCTGCTTAAATGTAACAGCATCGTCCTCTATATGAGCATAGGGGGAAAACAACACACCTTTTTCTGAAGAAACATAGGTAGAAAGCTCTTCAAAGTTTTGATCTTGTAAGGAGCCTATTACTTTTTCAGCATTTTCTAAGACGAGCTCCTTATCACCTTTTGGAGGCTCAGCTTCTTCTTCCTCATTTGTTTCGATGTCTGTAGTTTCGTCTGTTGTTTCTTCTTCCGTTACATGATCTTCTTCTATAGGTTTATCTCCTTGCTCTTCTGTACCTTGTACACAACCCGTTAAAAGCAAAATAATAAGAAATAGAAGATAAGATTTTTTCACTCTAGCCCTCCTCGAATGAATGTTTTGTTTATTCCATTTTGTACAACTTCCTTTTAAATTATGAATTCCCTAATTATGAACGAGAAAACAACATTATTTTTTAAAACGATTCAGTACTTTATCTTTATAAAAAGACGATGCCGGTGATTGAAAAGCATTCCGTTTCTTCATTAAACGTTCTATTCTTAACATTCTTTCCTGTTTTTTCTGTTTAAGCGCTTCTTTTTCTTGAAGATCTTCAGTAGCATCTATTAGATCCTCGATTGAACTAATTTCCTTTTTAAGTTTTTCTACATCGTTTAGCATATTTGAATTTTTTAAAACTTTATAAGCCACACGAAGCTCTTCAGGTATATGGGATAGGTCTTCTAGATTCAATGGCTTACCTTGACCAGGTAAGTTGTCGAACTCACCCTCTTCTATTGCCTTTTTTATTTTATCTTCAGCAATGATTGAAAATAAATCCATACAAATCTTTCTCCTTTCGTTGATAAGTATTATAGCTATTATTCACCTCTTCTAACAGTAGATCCTTTAATCATGAAACCAGCCTTCATTTCTCATTCAAATTAAGCTTTAACTACCAACCTGATCTACATTAAGTTTAAGTTAAATTTTTCAAATTTCTATTGTATTTCGTGACCCGAAAGAGTATGATGAGGAACGTAGATTTCTAGAATCGAGGTATTCAAAATGAAAATAAGAGATTGGGATACAAATCTTAAAATACGATTATTTGGTGAAGCCTTGATGAACATAACATTTTGGATGTTCTTCCCGTTTCTAACGATTTATTTCGCTGATGAATTCGGCAAAGCACAAGCCGGCTTATTCCTTATTATATCGCAAGTTTTCTCAGTTATTGCCAATTTAATGGGGGGATATTGTGCTGATCGATTCGGAAGAAAAACCATGATGGTGATGGCTTCATTTGGTCAAGGTTTATCCTTCATGATATTTGCATTATCGAACTCTCCTTGGCTCGATTTGCCTATTCTCGGCTTTATCTGTTTTGCGTTCGCAGGAGTATTTGGTTCCTTTTACTGGCCAGCCTCTCAAGCAATGGTTGCTGACGTAGTTGAAGAAAAGCATCGTAGTAGCGTTTTTGCTATTTTTTATACATCTATTAATATCGCTGTTGTTATTGGACCTATTTTAGGTGCTATTTTTTATGTTCAGTATCCATTTGAAGTATTATTAGTTGCAGGATTCATTTGTATGTTGCTTTCTTTTTTATTAGCAAAACAAACAAGAGAAACTGCCCCTCCTTACAATGCTGGTTCAGCTGGTGAAAACCGTAGATGGTATAGCCCAATACTACAGCAAATCCAGGATTATCGAATAATCTTCCGTGACCAGACATTTTTGCTTTATATCATTGCGGGTGTTCTTGTTGCACTTACCTTTATGCAGCTAGATATGATTATTCCAGTCTATATGACAGACATGATTCAACAACAAGAAATGTTCCGCTTTGGTGATTGGTCCTTAACATTAAACGGTGAGCAAGCATTCGGCGTAATTCTTTCAGAAAATGGTCTGCTTGTGGCTCTATTTACGATTTTCATTACAAAGTGGATGGGAACATTCAAAGAGAGGAATGTGTTTGTTCTTTCTTCTTTCATCTATGGAATCTCAATGGTTGTTTTCGGTTTTACAAGTTCTCTTTGGCTCTACATCCTAGCAATGGCAATTTTTACTTTTGCCGAGCTTATGACAGCTGGAATTCAACAAACGTTTGTTTCAAAACTTGCCCCTGACCATATGCGGGGTCAATATTTTGCCGCTGCTAGCTTGCGATATACAATCGGACGAACGATTGCACCAATAGCGATTCCAATGTCTTTATGGTTTGGATATCAAATTACCTTTGTGATCCTTGGAGCACTAGCAGTTGTAAGTGGATTCTTATATTATGTAATGTTTCAAAAAGCCGAATTAAAACAGGTTAAACATATAGAAGCTAGTTAAAAAAGCTGTAAAACGAAGAGAAATATCTCGTTTTACAGCTTTTTTGTATAAATATTTGCTAGTATCATGTTATGAATTTGTTTGTCTCAAATTCTCAGCCTTTACCGACGTTTCTTCCATTAATCGTGCAATTGTCTTGTTATCTTCTGTTAAATTTTCAACAGTTGCACTCATTTCCTGTAGACTTGCTGAAGATTGTTCAATAATTGCTGCTAGCTCATTCGTTGATAATTGGACATCATGTGACTGACCTTTCACAAGATCCGCAAACTTTGTAAATTGTTCAAACTGTGAAGATAGGTTTTCCAATGTTTTTTTCACATGTTGAATCGATGTACTTACCTTGTCCGATGACTTAACACTTCGGTCAATAAAAGAATAACTATTCTCCATCTTTGTAACGGCAGCTGCATTACTTTCATTTAAAGTATGAAGATTTTCATTTATTTTTTCTGTTGTTGCCCTTGTTACATCTGCTAACTTTCTAATTTCTGAAGCTACAACGGAAAACCCTTTGCCAGATTCACCTGCTCGTGCAGCTTCAATAGACGCATTTAAAGCAAGCAAACCTGTTTGGTCAGTAATCTCTTTTATTGAATTTGTTAACTGATTCATTTCAGTTATTGTGCCTGTTAATAATTTAAACGTCTGATCTAGCTCAGTAATCATTGCTTTTAACTGATTCATATCTGAGTTTAATTCAAAAACCTGCTCGTTACCTTCAATGATAATGTTACTTGCACGGCTAGAATCTTCTTTCAAATCCTTTGAAATAGAATGGAGCTTCTCCATTGATTTCATCGTTAGCTTTGAATTTTCCGATATATCATTAATTTGCTCTGATTGATTTTGACTGCCGGCTGATACTTCCATAATAGCCTGTTTCATTTCTTGTTGCGCTTCTAAACTTTCCTGAATTTGCTTGTTAACAATAGAAACGGCTTCAACAATTCCAGAAACATTAATTTCAAGATGTTGCTTTTGTTTCTCTTTTTCACTTGCTTCACTTTCAGCTTGATCAAGAAAGTGCTGTAGCTGACGGAATTGCCTGCTATTCAAATGAATAACAATTCCAAGAACTAACCCTGATAAAACATAGACAATCCCTGCTGAAGCAAAAATAGTTGATAAAGCTAGGTTATCTTCTTGTTTTAGGATAAATGATAAAACAAAAGCGATAAACCCTAGGGTATAGCCTAACGCAAAGATATTCCTCTTCATATGGATAGAAGAAATTAATGTTAAAAATAGAATAATAATAATAATTTCAGCATTTGGCCCCCATATAAAAAGAGCAGAAATTAAAAATAAATAGATTGAAATAATACTAGTGTATGGGAAAAATACAGGTTTTTTTAATAGTTTTTGAAAAATAAGATACAATAATGTAAACGCTACCAACTCTCCCCCATAAAAAATTCCCTTGGATATATCTTGAACTGCTATTGTTTTAGCCATAGCCAAGATCAAGGAAATGGAGAAACTAATAAACATTAATGTATTTTTCTTCGTCATATCAGTCATAACCATTTTTTCTATCGAATTCATACATATCCCCCTTATGTTTATCTCTTTTATAAAGAAAATATATCATGAATAGGCAAAATTTCCTATTATATTTTACGAAATAGTTCGACTCTTCCCTAAAAAATATAGTATTTGTCAATTTTTAATGCTTTTTATCATAAAATTTTTCTACGCTTTAAAAATCGCTCTACGGCAGTTTTTAAAGAAAAAAATGAAAAATCCCCCCTTTTCACACAGTTTTATAGATGTTACAATGACACCACAAAACTTAAAATGGCTTCTATTCTTATCGGAATAGAGGCTATTTTTGTTACGTTCTCTTGAACGATGCTCTATATATTCTAAAAAATTCAGCTGAAAGGGTGATTTCAATGCATTACGGAAGCAAAGGATGGTATGTTGAAGAACTTAAGAAATTAGGTGTTCGCCGTCATGAAGAGAGAAAACTCGAAAGCTACAAAAAACATTTTCTAGCTAATCTTCTTGAAAAACACAGCAAATAATTTTCTTTTAAGTAGAGATAGAGGCACACCTGTAATCAGTGTGCCCCTACTTAATCATATGGTAAAGCTTGATAAAAATAATTTGGTTTGATCACTTTATTTTCATAACTTTGATGAAAAACATGTGTTGTTGCAGGTGAGACTGGAGGGATCAACCACGTCCAGTCACCAGTAAAATCTCTGGAACTTTCACGTTCGTTTTGTTCGAATCGTTTGAATTGCTGAGCAGCTGTATGGTGGTCAACAATACTTACACCTTCATTTTTAAAGGAATGAAGAACTGCAACATTTAGTTCGATAAGCGCTCGATCTTTCCATAGATTCGCGTGACTTCTTGTATCTAAATTCATAACCGAAGCAATTTTAGGCAGAAGATTGTAGCGAAACGAATCAGCTAAATTTCTTGCACCGATTTCAGTTTCCATATACCAGCCGTTAAACGGGGCCGCTGTATACTCAATACCACCAATCTCCAGCTTCATATCGGAAATTATCGGTACACCGTACCATTTCAGATGAAGATCTGCGATAGCTTCTATTTCAGGGTGGACAATGGACACCTCTAGTACCTTGTCTTCTGGTATAGCAAATAACTTCGGATGTTGATTATTGACCTGAATAATGAGTGGCAGAACATCAAAATTCGTTCGTGCTCCCCGCCAACCTAGTTCCTCACATTGCTTTGTAAACGAGATAGAAGCTGGATCTCCTAGAAGTCCATGTTCTGTTTCATATCCTGCATAGCGAATTAACTGGTGATTCCATATTCGAACACCTTTTTCTTCTCCCAATGACGGTTTAAAAATGGTGATAGCTGGCCGGATTTTTCCAGCATTTGTTGCAAAGGAAAGATGATTTTGCAACGCATGAAATATATCTTCTTCGGATTCTGCATGGCGTTGATCAAATACAGTTAATGTATTCCAAAATAGTCTCCCTATACATTTATTACTGTTTCTCCAAGCCATTTTAGCTCCATGCTCGAGCTCTTCAAATGTATGGTCGTAATAGCCTTTGCCTTCGATTTGAGATTTTATTTGCTTTATTCGTTCATCTATTTGTTTGCTTGACTTTCCAAGTTCTTTATAAGCGATTTTTATAAAATCAATTGCTTCATTTTCTAGCTGCACGTTTGCAACCAATCTGGTCACCTCTTAAAAGTTCTTACATATTTTCTTATATCTTACTTCCTGTCCGTTCCCTGCGTCTAATAAAAACACTCATTAATTACTTTTCTTTCTTTGAATACTTAAGCTCCCAGAGTTGTTTTAATACTGGCATTTCAATCATTTCTTCCTCTGTAACGTGATTCCACTCAACACCAATAGGTTTTTCATATGGAGAATTGGTTTTTGTTAGTCCCTTTTCAGTCGCAATCCAATCAACCGTTAAATCATATGTATCCCTAGGAATTTCATCACTAACTAATTGGGTACTATGGATAGTCGTTACAATTGGAACAGGTGGATTACCTAACTCACGGATAATGGCATATTCACGATCAGCATAGCCTTCCCCTTTTCCCAATCTTCTTCCGTCCGAATGAATCGCTACCGATCCAACTACCATTAAATCAATAGGCGGGATTTCTGTTAAAGGTATTTCTTTTCCATAGGATTTAATATGACTTAAGCTTGCAGCTTTACGCTCCTCTCCAGCTGGCACCCATTCCGGCTTCACCATAATAAACCCAGCCTTGAGACGTGGAGTGGGGACAAGCAATACCTTCCCATCTAACAGAATTTGTTTACGTAACGGAAGCTGTGGAGCATCAGGATTTACTTTTATCACTTTTGCTTCTTTATATTCCTGCAAGGTTGTAATATGGGCTGCAGCAATTTCCGCTCCTTTAAAGTTAGGAATCCGATTTACGAGAGGAAAAGGAAATCGCCCGTTCTTCTCTTCTGTAAGCTGATTCCAAACCTTATGCCTAATTTCGTCCTTTGTTTTCATATCATATAGTACTCCATTCTATTAACGTTTGTTAACTGTATTATAAACAAACTGAAAAGGATAGACACGTAATGAGGTTTATATGAAGTTTATGTTTTGAACGGGATCGTTTGATTGAATAGGGTGAACTATTTATTTTTAGAATGAAGTAGGGAGTGATTATTTGTTATTTTGACGGGACAACTGACAATTGACGTGATTCTTTATTCTTTTGACGTGACCAATCTTTGTTTTGACTTAACGTCTTGTGATTTTGACTTGATGGGAGGGCATTTTGACGGGACTACTTGCATTCGACTTGATTTTCCGCTCTTATGACGTGATCAATCCTCGTTTTGACTTAACATCTTATGATTTTGACTTGATAAGTGGGCATTTTGACGGGACTACTTGCATTCGAACTGATTTTACGCTCTTTTGACGTGACCCATCCTTGTTTCGACTTAACATCTCATGATTTTGACTTGATAAGTGGTCAAATTGATGGAACAACTTACAACCGACCTGATATTACCCTCTTTTGACGTGACAAACCCTTGTTTTGACTTATCGACTCATGATTTTGACTTGATCAGAGACAATATTGACGGGACAACCTGCATTCGACCTGATTTTCCGCTCTTTTGATGGGACCAATCTTTGTTTTGACTTAACATCTTATGATTTTGACTTGATAAGTGGGCATTTTGACGGGACTACTTGCATTCGAACTGATTTTACGCTCTTTTGACGTGACCCATCCTTGTTTCGACTTAACATCTCATGATTTTGACTTGATAAGTGGTCAAATTGATGGAACAACTTACAACCGACCTGATATTACCCTCTTTTGACGTGACAAATCCTTGTTTCGACTTAACATCTCATGATTTTGACTTGATCAGAGACAATATTGACGGAACAACTTGCAACCGACCTGATATTACCCTCTTTTGACGTGACAAATCCTTGTTTTGACTTAACATCTTATGATTTTGACTTGATAAGTGGTCAAATTGACGGAACAACTTACAACCGATCTGATATTACCCTCTTTTGACGTGACAAACCCTTGTTTCAATGACTTAACGCCTTGTGATTTTGACTTGATCAGAGACAATATTGACGGAACAACTTACAACCAACCTGATATTACCCTCTTTTGACGTGACCCATCCTTGTTTTGACTTAACATCTTGTAATTTTGACTTGATAAGTGGGCATATTGACGGAACAACTTACAACCGACCTGATATTACCCTCTTTTGACGTGACCCATCCTTGTTTTGACTTAACATCTTGTAATTTTGACTTGATAAGTGGGC
>NZ_JBLUOI010000019.1:41622-73151 GCF_048059995.1 Metabacillus sp. YM-086
GCATATTGACGGAACAACTTACAACCGACCTGATATTACCCTCTTTTGACGTGACAAACCCTTGTTTTGACTTAACGTCTTGTGATTTTGACTTGATGGGAGGACATTTTGACGGGACAACTTGCATTTGACCTGATTTTCCGCTCTTTTGATGGGACAAACCCTTGTTTCAACTTAACGCCTCACGATTTTGATTTAATCAGCTACAATATTGACGGGACAACGAAAAAACAACTCGATTTTCCGCACTAAACAAATGTTTAATTAAAAAAGACCTTACCCCTTTCAAAACAATACCTAAGAACCATCAAAAAGTAAAAAAGACTTAATACATTCCATAGGATGCACTAAGTCTTTTCCATTATTTACTCTGTTCAATTTCTTCAACTAGAAGCGATAATTCTTCCCAGCGTTCCATTGTTTCGTCCAATGTTTGGTCGACTTTCTCTTGCTCTTTATATAGCTCTTGTACTTTGCCGAGGTCACTCCCAGCTGCTGCAATTTCCTGTTCCAGCTGCTCTTTTCGTTCCTCTAGCTCAGCAATTTTATCCTCAATGCCTTCCCATTCCTGTTGTTCTTTATAGGAGAGGCGTCTTTTCTTATCTTTTTTATATGAGGATTTCTCAGCTGTTGGTTCTTCTTTTACTGCATTCATTTCCTGTAGTTTTTTCTCTTCCATGAATTCTGAATAACTGCCTTGGAATCGAGTAATAGTTCCATTGCTTTCAAAAACGATTAAATGATCCACAACACGATCAAGAAAATAGCGATCATGTGATACAGTTAGCACAACTCCTGGAAATTGATCCAGATAATCTTCTAGTACACTTAATGTTTGCGTATCAAGATCATTTGTTGGCTCATCAAGAAAGAGAACATTTGGCTCCTCCATTAAAACTTTTAATAAGTAGAGCCTTCTTCTTTCTCCACCTGATAGCTTCCGAATGTAGGTCCACTGAGCTGAACGGGGGAATAAGAAGCGTTCAAGCATCTGCTCAGCTGTTATGACTTGATTGTCAATCGTATAAACTACTTCAGCTGTTTCTTTAATATATTCTATCACACGAAGGTTTTCGTCCATCTCTTCATGCTCTTGTGTATAAAAACCAATTTTAACTGTTGTGCCTACATCAATTGTTCCCTCATCAGCCCCAATACGGCCAGCCATAATATTCAAAAGAGTTGATTTTCCTGTTCCATTTGGACCGATGATGCCTAGCCTTTCACCAGGGGTAACTAAATAACTAAAATGATCAATAAGCTTTCTTCCGTCATAAGCTTTTGAGATATGTTCAAGCTCCAACACCTTTTTTCCTAGTCGAGTGGAGCCAATCGCAAAATCTAAATCTTGCTTTGCTGCAGGACCTTTTTGATCCTGTAGTTCCTCTACTCTACCAATTCTAGCCTTTTGTTTTGTTGTCCTTGCCTTTGCACCTCGTCTTAGCCAAGCTAATTCTCGTCTTAACAGGTTTTGACGTTTTTCTTCAGCAAGCTCTGCGTTACTTTCCCGGTCAGCCTTTTTCTCTAAGAACACCTCATAGTTACCTGAATAGGTATAAAGCTGACCTTGATCTAATTCAAATATTTGATTTGTTACACGGTTTAAAAAGTAACGATCATGCGTGATCAGAACAATAGAACCTTTATATTGTGCTAGAAAACCTTCAAGCCATTCAATTGTCTCATTATCAAGATGGTTCGTCGGCTCATCGAGGATGAGTATGTCTGCAGGCTGAATTAGAGCTTTAGCAATCGCAACCCGTTTCTTTTGACCACCAGATAAATGGGTTACTGGCTTTTGGAAGTCAGTTATACCTAGTTTTGTTAATACTGTTTTAGCTACAGTGTTTGCTTCCCAAGCATCGTGCTGATCCATTTTCTGTTGCATATTCATAAGATGCTTTAGCTTTGTTTCATTTTCTGGATCCTGTTCAAGCTCACTTTGAGATAGTTCATACTCTCTCATTACCTGCATAATTGGGGCATCACCATAATAAATTTGTTCTAAGATTGTTAAGCCCTCAGTTAACTCTGGCTGTTGTGGTAAATATTCAATTCGAATCGTATTTGAATGTGTAATCTCTCCAGAATCAGCTGATTCTAGTCCCGCAATCACCTTTAATAGTGTTGATTTTCCTGTTCCATTAACTCCTATTAATCCAATTCGCTGCTTTTCTGCAATGGTAAACGAGATATGGTCAAATAACACCTTTTCACCATATGTTTTATATAAATTTTCTACCTGTAATATGCTCATATTATCCAATCCTTCAACAGTTTTATCTATTGTATAGCATAACAGGTAGTTAATAGTAAGAAAAGTAGGAGAGAAGGAGGGAAAATGAGGGACTTCATTTTTTATCTATCAACTTCTTGAAAAAATCTATCAACTTTCAGCTTAAATCTATCAACTTCTCCCGATAATCTATCAACTTTGCCATATAATCTATCAATCGACAAAAATAGCCCGCATAAGTATCTCAACAAAAAAGCCGCATTACGCGGCTTCTCCTACATTTTACTGTTGACCATCCTCAGCCTTCTCTAATAAAGAGTTAGCTAATACGGATAAACTGCTCATTGTATGATTAATTTCTTTAATAGAAGAAACAATAGAATCAAGGTCATGTTTGTTACGATCAAACATTGATAAATAGTTCTCCATTTCCATCTTTACAGTAAGTAGTCCGCCTTTTACCTGCTGAATTTTAGCTTGTGATGCGTGAGTTGAGTCATTCATAGCTTTCATATTTTCAACTAAATGTTTAGTTGAGTTATTATTTCTTTCAACTAATATTTTTATTTCATTGCTCATCTTTTTAGAGTTTTCAGCTAGTTTCCTTACCTCTGATGCAACAACGGCAAAGCCTTTTCCTTCTTCACCAGCTCTAGCTGCTTCAATTGAGGCATTTAATGCTAATAAATTTGTTTGGTCCGCAATTTCTTCGATGCTTTTTGTCATAGCCAGGATCTTTTCTGAAGTATCTTTCAAATTCAGAATTCCCTTGATCGACTTGTCCATTCCACCGATAACATCATTAAAGGTACCAATCATTGAGCCCATTTGCACTTCATTTTCGTTAGTTAAGCTAACTAAATTTTGACTGCTTTTCTGAGTAATTTCTGTTTCCTGTCGAATTTGGTCAGCCTTCGTACTTGTTTCATAGATCGTTGCTTCCGTTTCTTCTACTGAAGCTGCGACTTCTTGACTAATGGCAACTAATTCTTTCTGTAGTAGCTCTTTGGTTGCATTTAATTGCTTTAGCTCATTCATTCTTGATCCAATATAGTTTTCTACTACTAGTTGTGAATCTAGGTTCGTTACATGTGTTATAGCTAGAAGAACTCTTGTTAGCGTTTCAGGATCTTTTTCAAACTTTTTCACAATTTGGGGAATTAGCAGTGTATTCAATGCCGAATAAGTAGCAATAAACCATGATGCTGGTAGATTAGCCCCATTATGTGTACTTCCGATTCTTTTTCTCATTTGAAAATATTCTTCATCAAGCTTTCCACTTAAAATACTTTTAAAATAATGAACAAATACCTGATACAAACGCTCTCTAGTTGAATGCTCTGTGGCAATCTTTGTTAGAAGTGGTTGCTTGAAAAGATGATTGAGTACTTTTTGTAGTACCTCATCAATAATCTCCAGTAAAAATGGTTGTGATTGTTGCAAAACTTCAAGATATTCAGCCTTAAAGCCCATATACTGAAGCCTTAAAGAAATTTCTTTATCAGAAACTACTGCAATTTCATGGTCTTCAGGAAAATTAATTATTGGTTGAAATGTATATAAATCTTCTATTGATTTCTTCTTTAATCCAAACATCAGTCTTCCACCCTCTCGGTTTAACGTATATCCTATTGTATAACATTTGTTGCATCTTTGTATATCTTTATACCTACACAATGACATAATTTTATCTAAATTTATATTGCATAATCTTCCTTAACACTTTACCATTAACTGTATTAAGAATATTAATACAGTTAAGACGAAGGGGGTTACGAATGTTTCAATTAGATGTAAGAAGCAGAAAGCCCATATATGAGCAATTAGTCGACAAAATCAAAGAACTGATCATTAATAGGATTCTAAAGCCTGATGAGCAATTACCTTCTGTTCGAATGCTCTCAAGTCAATTGACCATTAATCCAAATACGATACAAAGAGCTTATCGTGAACTTGAAAGTCAAGGATACATCTATTCAATTAAAGGGAAGGGAAATTTTGTCTCGGCAATAGAACATATGCCAAGTAATGAACAATTGAATGATCTAAAAAAAGACATCAGAAAACTCATTGCCGAAGCGATTTACTTAGGCTTAACAAAAGAAGATTTATACGTATTATTTGACGAAGCACATCACCAAACAAAGGGGGTCAAAAAACATAATGATTCAGGTAAATTCCATAAGTAAAAAATATAATGAACACCTTGCTGTAGATGACCTTACCCTACATGTTAAAAAAGGATCAATCTATGGATTGTTAGGCTCTAATGGAGCTGGTAAAACCTCACTTTTAAAAATAATCGCAGGCATTAATCGAGCTGATAAGGGTACGATACTGATTGATGATATCCCCTCATATGAACATGTTCAAGTAAAGGAACGGGTTATCTTTATCCCTGATGTTCTTTATTTTTTCCCACAAGCGACAGTGGCACAAATGGCATCTCAATATAGAGAGTACTATCCAAAATGGAACCAGAAACGTTTTGAGCAGCTAAGTTCAGCGTTTAATATCGGCTTAAATAAAAAGGTACATCGATTATCTAAAGGAATGAAGAGGCAAGTAGCTTTTTGGCTGGCTTTATCGGCAATGCCCGATGTTATGATTCTCGATGAACCAATTGACGGACTTGATCCTGTTATGAGGCAAAAAATTAAAAATCTATTATTTCAAGATGTAGCTGAAAGAGAAATGACGATCATTATTTCTTCTCATAACCTTCGAGAAATTGAGGACTTATGTGATCATGTGGGGATTATGCATAAGGGAAAAATTATGATCGAAAAAGAAATAGATGACTTAAAATCTGATACACACAAGGTTCAACTAGCTTTAGCTGATCCTACACATGAGGAGCATCTATTAAATCAGCTAAATATTTTACATTATGAAAAACGAGGAAGCGTTTCTCTTTTAATTGTTCGAGGTAGTGAAGAAAAAATCAGCAAAATCATTCATTCAACAGATGTTTTGCTTTATGATTTATTGCCACTAACTTTAGAGGAAATATTCATTTATGAAATGGAGGATGTGGGTTATGAAATCGAAAAAATCCTTCTATAAAAATGCTGTAATCAAGCAGGACTTCAGACAATTTGGATGGATTAGCCTTGTCTATTTAGTCAGTCTATTATTTACATTACCACTTGGCCTCCTTCAAATCGCATCTAGAAAATATGTCATTTTTACAGATTATAAAAATTATCTAATGGTGAATCCAGAGATACAAATTGTTCTATATTTTGCAGTCCCAGTTGCTGCCGGATTATTACTGTTCCGCTACATCCAAAACGAAGCTTCAGTAGATATGGTCCATAGTCTTCCAATTAGAAGAGAAACATTATACTTCAGTCATGTAATAAGCGGCCTACTTCTATTAATTGTACCTATTCTATTAACCGCTGTTATTACATACTTTGTAACAAATACAATTGAAGGGTTTTCGGGAATCTTAACCATTTTAGATCTATTGTCATGGTTTGGTGTAGTCACTTTATTAACATGCATGATGTTTTCTTTTTCCATTGCAGTTGGTTTTATCACAGGGATGTCAACTGTACAGGCAATTTTAACTTATATTTTTCTGTTTTTACCAATTGGTATGGTTACGATGGTTACTTATAATCTATCCTTTCTTCTCTTTGGTTTTACGACAGCCTTTATAGAAGAAAAGCTTATGTACCTATCTCCATTTCTACGATTTGTTGGAACTTGGGATGAACCTCAACCATATTCAACACTTGAAATAATGATTTATATTATTTTTACGGTGTTCTTTTTTGTTATTGGTTTAGTTTTATACAAATTAAGACAGCTAGAACGGGCAACCGATGTTATTGCCTTTCCTTTCTTAAAACCGATCTTTAAATATGGAGTAACCTTCTGCAGTATGATTTTAGGTGGTAGTTATTTTTCTGCTACAGGTGATCTAAATTGGAGTTGGATTATTTTTGGCTATATTATCGGAGCATTAATTGGCTACACAGTAGCTGAAATGGTTTTACTCAAAACATGGCGTATCCTTCGCCTCCATTTCTTTACAGGCATTATCATTTACAGTGTTGTTTTTATCGTCGTACTATTAGGGATTAAAACAGACTTAATCAATTATGAAGGGAATCTTCCTAGAATGGATCAAATCGAAGAAGTGTACTTCGGTAATAAATATGATATGCAGGAATTGATGAGGAATGAAATTGATCCATTTTCGGATAATAAGCTTTATATCCAAGACGTTAGAAACTTGCATGAAGAAATTATCAATCAAAAAGATTTTATAGAATCACAGAAGCATTCAGAAATAAACAAAGTACAAGGATTCATTACTTACCGAATGAAGAATGGTAAACAATTTACACGTGAGTATCAATTACCTGCTGATGCATTCCAAAAACAACTTACACCAGTTCTGGAATCGGATAGTTATCTTGTTAACCAACCCCATTACTTCCATTTACAAAGAAATGATATTTTGAACATGAGAATTAATCCAGTTGGTCCTAGCCATCGTTCTAGTTCGATTACGATTTCAGACGAAAAAGAAATTGAAGAGTTTAGAAGAGTTTTAGAAAAGGATATTCTCACTCAATCTATTGAAGATATTGTTAGTCCAGCTTCTCCTTGGGCTTATATCGACATAGAATTCAAGCGTAGTAACAACGAAGAATATATTTTTGATGGCTACTCAATTGAGTGGAAAAAATCCTATGAAAATGTTACGAAATGGTTAGAGGAGCATGATTATTTAGAAGATGCACGCATTGATGCTAACGATATTAAAGAAGCCGAAATGACAAGTGTAAACCCTCAAAATCCAGCTGAAGAAATGCTCTCAGCAGAAGAGTATTATCAAACAGGGCAAAAGCATGCAACAATAACTGATCAAGAGTCTCTAACAACAATTATTCGCCACTTTACTGAGTATTCATCAGATCATACTTATTATGTGAAACTCATTTTAAAAGACGGGAATGAGTGGTATGGTTCTATTCCTGATCAGTACATGACCGATGAGATGAAAGAAAAATTGAAATAGGAACCAAAGAAAGCAGCTAACTATTTAATTAGCTGCTTCTTTATCATTTCAATTTATTTTTTATTTACCTGTCTACCACTTTTCTTTTGGCTCTGGTGCTGACTATCTCCTATCTGAACATCTGTACCAAATTCAATATCATTTTTTCCTTGTTGCTTTGCAATTTGCTTACTTGATTGTTCTGAATTCTGTCTGCCTTCTTTAGACATAAGTGTAACCCTCCTTACAGCAATATCATTTTTAATATGTACAATTAGCTTATTTTAATTCGACAAATTCCGGGAAGTGCCAGGCACCAAAAAAGGCTAACCAAATGGTTAGCCTTTTCCTCACGACGCTTGATCTTGATCCTTCTTGTATTCAGTTTCCCAATAGTCAGCATTCTTAATGCCTAATGCTTTCGGATCGAAAACAGGGTCTTTTCCTTGTTTTTTCTGTTGTTCATAATCTTTAAGCGCTAGTAATGCTGGTTTTGCAAGAATTAATATTGCAATAACGTTTAGCCATACCATAATTCCTAATCCAACATCACCTAGAGCCCAAGCTAAGCTTGCTGTTTTAACTGCTCCGTAGAAAGTAGCTCCTAAAATAATAACTTTTAAAAGAAACATTGGAATTTTGTTATTTTTACCACGGATTAGGTATGCAATATTTGTTTCAGCAATATAGTAGTAAGCCATAATGGTTGTAAAAGCAAAGAAGAACAATGCAATCGCTACAAACCCTGCTCCAAATCCTGGAATAACACTATCAATTGCTGCTTGTGTATAGCCAGGACCTGCCTCAATTCCCTCTAGATTGTTAACGATAAACGAACCATCAGGTGCTTCTGTATTATACATACCAGTAAATAAAATCATAAATGCTGTTGCTGAACATACAAATAACGTGTCAATATAAACAGAAAAAGCTTGAACTAAGCCTTGCTTAGCAGGGTGTGAAACCTCTGCTGCAGCTGCCATGTGAGGACCAGTACCTTGACCAGCTTCATTAGAGTAAATACCACGTTTTACTCCCCAAGCAATAGCCATACCAATTAGTCCACCAAAAGCAGAATCTAACGCAAAAGCGCTTCGGAAAATAAGAGAAATAACTGCAGGTAACTCTGTAATATTCATAAGAATAATAATAAGTGATAAAACGATATAACCAATCGCCATAAATGGCACAATTATTTGAGCCGCATTGGCAATTCTTTTAACTCCACCGAAGATAATAACCGCTAGAAGTACAACAACTGCAAGACCAGTAATTGCTTTAGGAATTCCAAATGCATTTTCCATACCAAGTGCGATTGAGTTAGATTGTACACCAGGCATTAAAATCGCCATTGCAATTAATGCTGCAAATGCAAATAGAACAGCAAACCATTTCCAGCCAATTCCTTTTTCAATGAAATAAGCAGGACCCCCACGATATTGACCATCTTGTTTCACTTTGTAAATCTGAGCTAGCGTTGATTCAATAAATGCACTTGATGCCCCGATAAAAGCGATTGCCCACATCCAAAATACTGCTCCAGGACCACCAAAGGCAATTGCAGTAGCTACCCCGGCAATATTTCCTGTTCCTACACGTCCAGAAAGTGCGATCGCAAGTGCCTGGAATGAGGATACCCCGGCTTCAGAGCTTTTACCTTGAAACATAAGCCTAACCATTTCCTTAATGTGTCTTACCTGTAGAAAACGAGTTAAAATGGAAAACAACAATCCCACACCTAGTAAAATATAAATGACTGGTGTGCTCCACAAGACACTGTTTAAGGCAGAAACAAATCCCTCCATAAACAAAACCCCCTTTTTTATAAAAAGCTGAATTTTCTATCTTTTAAAATTATAATCAATATCTCCATATAACACAATAGCAATGTTAGGTAATCTCACATTTTATTTTATTATAATAAAGTAATTTAAAATACCATGAGTTATAACATGAAGTTAAGCTAGGAAATATATGATGATGGACACTATTAAAATAGCATAACCAAAATAACATCAACTAGTTTAACATAAGTAATACTAAAAAAACTATCGAGAAAAATGCCAATAAATATGATATACCAAAATAATAATTTTACTTTTCTTACCATAAGAATAAAAATAATTAAATTTTTGTAATAAATTTCTCACAATAGTAATAGACTACAAGAATACCATACCCTCAGAATGAGAGAAACATCTGAGGGAAATCAGTCATAACAACGGAAGCACAGGTATTCTCTAGCGAATGAAAATCCTCTAAAGTATTTATTGTATAGACTCTCATTGGATAACCTGCTAAGCTTGCTTTTCTCCCTAAAATTGATTGCGCAAATACCGCTTCACAATGAAGAGCTTGTACATGGAGGTTTTTGGCTATATTTAACACATCAGTTGGTACACCTTGAAATAGTAGAGCTGTTTCTATTTTTTGATCAATCTCATAGATCTTTTTTAAGCTATCTCTGTTAAATGAAGATATGATGCATTGTTGGTCGAGATTCAGCTCATGAATTAAACGTACCACCTTTTCCTCAAGATTTTCATATTTAATTCGATCATTTTTCAATTCGATGTTCACAATCAATTTATATGAAAGTGTTTTTACCCACTCTAACACTTCATTAAGTGTAGGAATTCTTTCATTTTGAAAGTCTACATGAAACCAGCTTCCTGCATCGTATTGTTTTAATCTATTTAATGTTAAATCCTTTACATATCCCACTCCATTTGTTGTCCGTTCAATTCTTTCGTCATGAATGATAACAAGCTCTCCATCCTGTGATATTTGTACATCTAATTCTATACCATGTGCTCCTATTTCAGCCGCTGCTTTAAATGCAGCCATTGTATTTTCCGGGTACAGTCCACTTATCCCACGGTGCGCAAAGATTTCTACTTTATTACTCATATCCAATCTCCTATACTAGTAATCTCTAAAAAAAGACCCCGGAAGAAAAGATCCTTCAAGGGCCGAAAGAGGTGGTAAATAACATTCTACTCTTACTTTAAAATACCTAAAGTTCATTAGTTTCCTTGCTTTTTATTAGCAACCTCTAATGCACGATTTGTTTCTTCAGCAGCTTGATCAAGAGCTTCCTTGGGATCCATTCCTTGGTATAAGTTCTCCATTGCTGTAACAACTTTTTGTCTTGATTCAGGGAATACAGAAATCAGTGCTCCTTGTGTAGCCGTGTTAGCCTTTGTATCGCGTAATTGATCAACTGTTACTTTAAGTTGTGGGTATATTTCCCATTCCTCTTTTACAACGTCTTGTTCATATGCAGCAGGATTAATTGCAAAATAACCAGTTTTCACGTGCCAGTCTGCTTGAACCTCTGGAGTAGTTAAATACTTCATAAATTCCCAAGCAGCCTTTTGTTTCTTTTCATCAATGCCACTTGACATCCACACTGATGCTCCACCAATAATAACTCCATTTCTTTCAGCATCATCAGGAATTGGAAGATATGAAACGCCAACTTCAAAATCAGCATTATCTACAATTGCTTTTACACCAGCTGAAGAATCTAAATACATCGCCATTTTCCCTGATTGGAATGCTGCACGCATATCATCCCAGTTTTGTCCTACATTATAAAATGTTCCTTCATTATACATATCTGAAATTAAGTTAAATACATTTAACCCTAATTTATCATTAAATGTAGCCTTTGTTGCAGTTCCGGAACGACCGTTTTCATTATCAACATAATGACCACCTTGCTCTGCTAGCATCTCTTCAAAGAACCAACCATAATTAAGAATAGAGAATCCATATTGACTTGTATCTCCACCTTCTGCTTTTGTTAATTGTTTCGCAGCATCTTTTAGTTCACTATATGTCATCGGTGCTTTCTCAGGATCTAATCCAGCTTCTTTAAACGCATCTTTATTATAAATTAAGACTGGTGTTGATGAATTAAATGGCATAGAATATTGCTCGCCATCTACTGTATAGTAATTTGAAATGTTTTTATCCCATTGTGATGTATCATAATCTTCTTCATCAATAAATTTTTGTACAGGCTGAACGTGACCACTATCAATCATATACTTTGTTCCAACCTCAAATGTCTGCATGATTGTTGGAGCGTCCTCAGTACCCGCAACAGTGTTGAACTTTGTTAGTGCCTCTTCGTATGTACCTTGGAAAACCGGTTTTACTTCAATATTATCTTGAGATTCATTAAAATCAGCAACTATATCATTTAATACTGTTTCAAGATCTCCACTCATCGCGTGCCAAAACACAACTTCTTGTTTTCCTGCTGTTTCCTCAGTTTCTGTCCCTTCAGCATCTGATTTTGTACCAGAAGAATTCGTGCTTGAACTTGAACAAGCTCCTACTAACAATAAAAGCAAAGCAGATAGAATCATTAGAAATTTTTTCTTCATGAATAAGTCCCCCTTATTTTTCATTACTTAATTGCACCTTGAGTAAGTCCACTTTGAAGACGTTTTTGACCGATAAACAATAATATGAGTGTTGGAAGAATAACTACAACGACTGCTGCCATCACCACCCCCCATTCGGTAGAAATTTCTTGTGACTGCAGCTGTTTTAAACCGATTTGTACCGTTCGAACACTTTCGTTGTTTGTGACAAGCAACGGCCATAGGTACATATTCCAGGTGGTTAAAAAGCTATAGATTCCTAATGTAATTAAACTTGTTTTTGAAACTGGTAAAACAACATTCCAAAAGAAGCGAAAGCGACTTATTCCAGCAACCTGTGAGGCTTCATACAACTCCTTAGGTATTGTTTTGAATTGTTGTCTTAACAAAAACGTTCCGAATGCTAATGCGAAAAAAGGAATGGTAAGACTAGAATAGGAATTCAACCATCCTAGTTTTTGGATGGTTATAAAATTCGGCACCATCGTTGCTTCCCAAGGAATCATCATTGTTGAAATAAATAAGAAAAAGATAAGCTCTCTTCCCTTAAAAGATATAAACACAAAGGCAAATGCCGCCAAGCTGGATACAATTATTTGGCCTACCATAACAACAGTTGACACATAAAAGCTATTCCAGAGATATTGAAGAAGAGGAACCTTTTCAAAAGCAGATTTATAGTTTTCCAATGTAAAACTATTAGGGATTAGATTACCTTTGAGTACCTCTCCTCCTTGCATAAAACTGATCATGAATGCATAAAAAATTGGAAACACCATAAAAATAACTGAAACAATTAACAATATATATAAGACAATTCTTTTCAAACTCCTCATTGATAATGCACCTTCCGTTCCCCAAGCTTAAATTGAAGAATGGTAATAAATAAAATACAGAAGAAAAGAATGGTTGCTTGAGCACTTGCAGATCCAACATTATAGTTTATAAAGGCATCTTTATAGATGGAATACACAATAACATTTGTGGACTCCACTGGTCCTCCCTTTGTTAAAATATCGATCTGACCAAAGGTTTGAAATGCATTGATTAACGATACCGTAATAACGAAAAATAGAGTGGGAGATAACATCGGAATTGTTATTTTTCTAAGTTTATACCAATAGCTTACTCCTGCTATTTCAGCATTCTCGTACAAGTAATCATCAATATTTTGCAACCCACCTAACAAAATAAGAAAAGCAAATCCTGTATTCATCCAAATTGTTGACACTGCAACAGAGAACAGGGCATATTTCGGGTCTAGTAACCACTGAATTTCAGAGCCACCAATTGCAGTGACCAATTTATTTAATATTCCTATTGCCGGGTTATACATAAACATCCAAATTACCGAAGAAGCCGCAACACTCATTCCCATCGTGGAAGAAAACATCGTTCGAAAAAAGCCTATTCCCTTCACCTTTTCATTCGCAATGACAGCTAAAAATAAGGCAATCACCACCCCTAGCGGAACTGTGTACAATACGAAGAGTACCGTTGCTTTAAGACTTTGTTGAAAGCTCTTAGACTGTAAAAGGTAAGTGAAATTTTCAAGGCCTACAAATGTAATCGGCACTCCCTGTCCATCTGTCAAAAAAAAGCTTAGATATAACGTACGTATCATTGGATAAAAAAGAAATAATCCAAACAAGATAATAGATGGTGCCAGATAGAGTAGTCCTATTAAAAGGTTTGGCAACGTGCTTTTCTTGACTCTAGAGTTTGTTTTTATTTTAAGTGAAGGTGACGATATATCAGGCAAGCTACTCATAAAACTGCCTCCTTGAGAGAGTGTTGATCGAATCTATTAGATTGATGCCACAAACACTCCCCACTAGCAGCATCAAACATATAAAGATCTGAAGGTGTGATGTACAAAGGTATTCTTTCTCCAATATCAACGTTCCATTGCCCGTTCCATTTCGCTATCCACTGTTTATGACCAACCTCAAATGTAATTAATGTTTCTGTACCGAGCACCTCTACATTCACAGCCTCAGCGAAAAAACTCACCTTGCCGTCTTTAGCAAGCTTTACATCCTCAGAACGAACTCCTACCATTAGCTTCTTATCTTTAGGTAATAGACTAGCAACCTCATTAGCTAGTAAAATCGAGCGATTATCATCAAACAGTAAACGATTGTCCCTAACTGATACTTCTGAGAGATTCATCGGAGGTGCGCCGATAAAGGATGCTACAAACGTGTTTGCTGGGCTATTATAGATATCAATTGGTCTACCAATTTGCTGAATTTTCCCGCTATGTAAAATCATCATACGGTCAGCCATTGTCATTGCTTCTGTTTGATCATGTGTAACATAGACCATCGTAATTCCTAGCTTTCTTTGAATCTGCCTAATTTCTGATCTCATTTTCGCCCTTAGCTTTGCATCTAAGTTAGATAGAGGCTCGTCCATTAAACAAATCGGTGCATGTGTCACAATCGCACGTGCTAATGCCACCCTTTGTCGTTGTCCACCTGATAATTGCCGCGGTTTACGATCTAATAGATCAGACAACCCTAGCATTTCAGCCGTCTCTAGGCACCTTCTCTTTTGTTCAGATTTTGAAATTTTCTTCGTATGTAAGCCAAACGTAATATTTTGTTCAACATTTAGATGTGGATATAATGCATAGTTTTGGAACACCATTGAAAGGTTCCGCTGACTTGGTGGTAGTTGATTGGAAAGAACGTCACCAATAAATAGCTCCCCTTTTGATATATCCTCAAGCCCAGCAATCATGCGAAGCATTGTGCTTTTCCCACATCCAGATGGACCTACTAACACAAAGAATTCACCCGGTTCAATCGTGACATCAATTTCTTTTATCACATCTGTTTTCCCATCATAGGATTTTGTCACATTTTTCAGCTCTATACGCTTCATTCTGTTAACCTCCTCATTTAAATTTAGATACGAAGCTTCTCCTCTTTACGGGTCTTCCAAAGCCAAGGTCTTCCAGTTGAAACAGCCACTGCTCCACTACCTAATGCCGCTTCAATTTGTAGCTGATTTTGTATAAGTCCACCTGTAATAATAGGAAGATTTGTTTCTCTTTTTAGCTTGCTAATCATTTCTGGAATAAGAGCAGGCATAACCTCAAGAGCATCCGGTTTAATGTCATTGACTGTTTGCAAGCCATTTTTCACCGCATCTGTATCAACTAAAAAGAGTCTTTGGATCGTTAACAACCCTTCTTTTTTTGCTAATTGGATAAGTGAGCTTTTTGTTGTTATAATTCCAGTTGGCTTTACATACTTTGCTATAAATTTCAATCCTTCACGGTCATAACTAATTCCGGGAATTTTTTCGATGTGTAAAAAAACAAATCGGTTGTTTTTCTTTAGTAAGTCAACATATCTCTTTATCACACTAATGTTTCCTGTTAATAAAAAGGCCGATTGTATATTTGTGTTTAAAAACTGATCCAGACTTTTTGGATCTTTGATAGATGAAATCACTTGATCTTCTTCCAATCTTCTTGTAAATTCCTGTAGCATGTCCATCCTACCCACTCCTTCATATTGACTTGAAGGTCGAATAGCAAAATAAAGAAACCATAAAAAAACACAGGGGTTACGATAACGTAATTCTCCTATTTCTTTTTATGGTTTCTCATTTTCACAACCTAATCTATTCACTTGTCCTTCACAACTTTATAGTATCAATGAATTATAAAGTTGGTTTAAAGATAATGTATATTTTTGTAAATGGATTATTGAGTTTATGTAAACATTACCAATGTAAACAAAAAAACAATAGAAAAACCTTCTTACATTAGTAAGAAGGTTTTGCAATAACTCCAGTTTCACTTTGACTTTGCATATCAAAGTAAAATCCTCGTTCTTCTAGTAATTGTTTATGTGTTCCTTTTTCAATAATTTTCCCATCTTTTAAAACGATAATTTGATCAGCCATTTTGATTGTGTTTAATCGATGAGCAATGACAAAGGTTGTTCTTCCCTCCATCAACCTCGATAACGCTTCTTGAATTCGTAGTTCTGTAATCGTATCAATACTGCTCGTCGCCTCATCTAGAATTAATATTTTCGGGTCTGCAAGCATTGCTCTAGCAATAGCCAGTAGTTGTTTCTGACCATGACTAATTCCATTTCCGTCATGTTGAATGAGTGAATGATATTGCTTCGGCAGCTTCTTTATAAATGATTCTGCATTAGCAAGCTTTGCTGCTTCCATAACTTCCTCATCAGATGCATCCATTCTCCCATACCTAATGTTGTCTAAAATTGTCCCTTTAAAAAGAAAGGTATCCTGCAGAACGAATGCCATTTGACTTCTTAAGCTGTCCCTGCTTATTTGGTTTATATTTTTCCCATCAATGTATATCGAACCTTGGTCAGCATCATAAAAACGGGCTATTAAATTAATAATAGTTGTCTTCCCGGCACCTGTTGGCCCCACTAGAGCAACGGTGTCTCCAGGATGTGCAAGAATATTCACATCCTCTATCGTTTGCTTATCCTCTCCTTGTTCGTACGAGAAGCAAACAGCTTTAAAGCGGACCTCTCCATTTAAATCGGTAACAGTCATTGAAGAGCTTGAATCCTTTTCTTTTTCCTCATCAAGAATATCAAACACTCTTTCAGCTCCCGCTATTGCTGATAATAACGTATTAAATTGGTTTGCCAAGTCATTTAATGGTCGCGTGAATTGTCTTGCGTATTCTGCAAAAATGACAATCGTACCTATAGTAATCATACCATTCAGAGCAAACAGCCCCCCAACTCCCGCTATGATAGCAAAGCTAAGGTTATTGAGCATATTCATAACCTTAGGAATAAAACCTGAAATCGTTTGAGCCCAAAACCCTGATTTTCTTAAGTTATTACTTTTGTCTATAAAGCTTTCGATTACCTTTTGTTCTTGCGAATAGGCTTTGATCATCTTCTGCCCTGATATTACTTCCTCAATATAACCATTAAGTTCACCTAAACGTTGTTGCTGCTGCTTAAAAAGACTTCCGGTACGTCTAGTAATCCACTTCATACCGATAACCATAAGAGGGATAATTAATAAAGTAATAAGCGTTAATAAGGGACTTAACCATAACATAACTGTCACTGTTCCAATTAAGGTCAATAGACTTGAAAAGATTTGAATAACTGAGCTATTTAAGGTTGAGCTAACATTTTCAATATCATTTGTCACTCGACTCATTAGTTCCCCATGCTGTCGTTTATCGAAAAATGAAATAGGAAGGTAATGGAGATGGTTAAACAAATTTAACCTCATTTTATTTACTGTATATTGTGAGATACCAATCATCCAGTAATTTTGCAGGAATAAGGATATTGAATGGAGTATGAAAACGGCTATAAGCCCCATAACCATGAAAGTCAAACCATCAGTTGCTAATGTAACAATATGTTCATCAATTGTTTTTCCAATTAAATATGGCCCTAACAACCCTAAGACTGAGCTTAAAATAACCATAACCAGCACAAGGAAAAACTGACCCTTTTTTTCGGATAAATATCTCCAAATCCTAAAGACCGTTTGCAACCCCTCTTTAAACCCGACTTTTCGCTTTTTCATTTGCGGATTGTGGTTGTCCAGGGACATTCTCTCATACTTAAATGGGCTAGTTAGATGCTTTAACATCGGGCACCTCCTCCATCATTTGCGAACGATAGATTTTTTGATAGAGAAGGGAGCTTTCTAATAACTCATGATGATGTCCATAAGCTACTACCTTCCCTTCATCCAACAATAGAATATGATCAGCCTCTTGTGCTGTACTAATTTTTTGGGTAATAAGTAAAGTCGTGCAGGTATAGTTCTTTAAAGCATTCAGTAATTTCTTTTCTGTTTTCACATCAAGGGCGCTCGTACTGTCATCTAACAAAAGAATTTTTGGTCTGCGGACAAAAGCTCTTGCGACAGATAATCTTTGCTTTTGTCCACCTGAAAGGTTGACCCCTTTTTGCCCTATTTTTGTTTCATACTGATTAGGTAGCTTGATAATTGTTTCGTGAATTTGTGCCGCTTTTGCTGCTTCAATGATCTCTTCGTATGAAGCATGCTCTTTCCCCCACGCTATATTGTCCTTTACTGACCCAGAGAATAGTACGGCTTCCTGAGGAACTAAGCCTATCTGATTACGCAAACACTCAATATCCATGCTTTCAGCTGAAACTTCATCGATTAAGATCTTCCCAGAGTCTACTTCATATAACCTTGGAATTAACTGAAAAAGAGATGACTTCCCAGACCCAGTGCCACCCATTACCGCAACCGTGTCACCTGCTTCCACATGAAAAGAAATATCTTTTAATACTCTTTCACTAGTTCCAGGATAAACAAATGAAACATGATTAAAATAGATACTTCCGTCTTGGAGTAAAACCTGTTTCCCCACAGACTCTTCTTCCCCTCCATCTGTTTCTAAAACTTCCATCACACGTGAAGCTGAAGCACGAGAGCGTGAAAGAAACATAACAATAAAGGAAAACATCGATAAAGCTGCTGTTGTTCTTAGTCCATAGTTGACAATTGCAACCACTTCACCTACCTGAACATTTCCACTTGCAACCTGTACTTGACCGTTCCATAAAATGTAGATAATCCCGATATTCATAATAAGAAGCAAGATCGGCATTGCCATTTCAATCATTCGCAATGCTTTTGTTGTTGAATCCCTTAATGAATCAGTGGCTTTTGTAAAACGTTCAATTTCGTGACCTCTACGAACATAAGCCTTAATTAACCTCATCCCCATTAGATTCTCTCTTAACACATCATTCACAGAATCTAATTTAGCTTGAACCTTTTTAAATAAACCACTACCTTTTTTCATAATCCAAATAAGTAGAATAATAACAAATGGAATAACAAACGCAAAGACTGTTGCTAAAGCAGTGTTTACAAAAAAGGACATAATTACTGAGCCAATAACAAGAAGTGGGGCTCTTAACATGATTCTAAGTCCCATAAACAGCGTATTTTGTAGCTGTGTAATATCATTAGTCATTCTTGTAATAAGAGATGATGCTGGAAACTTACTTAGCTTCTCAAAAGTAAAGGATTGAACCTTTACAAACAACTGTTTTCTTATATCAAAACCAAAGCCTTGACTAACGTGTGCAGCATAAAAAGAATTAATAATGCCTGAAGCAAACGCGAGGAAAGACAAAGCCAACATCACGGCGCCCCAAAATGTAACGACCGAATAGTCCTCTTTAAGTATTCCATCATCAATAATTTTTGCCATTAACAAAGGTTGTAACAACTCCACTGTTAACTCAGCTAACATTAATAGCAATGCAACGACCATTGGTATTTTGTATGGATGTAGAAATGATTTTAATTTTATCATTGTATGTAGTGCCCCCAGATAATAGTAAGAGATCAATAATGAATCCAGCTTACTTTAAGTATATTGTCTACACTTTGGATAACGAGCAATAAGTTTCATATCATTTTATGTTTCATCACTACTATTTATTAGAATAATAATCAATAGTGTTAAGTATCTTTAAATGCGTTAGTGATAATTTTACCTTGAAACAAGATTACATGAAAAAAATAATATGATGATTGAAGATAGATTCTTATCTGAAATTAACATTGTTTCAACTAGCACTCATAATATTCAGCAAAATACCTATAATAAGTAACAACATTTTACATTGTGAGGTATGAGATGAGTCCAAGCATAACTGATATTATGGAAACTCAGGAGAAACTTTCAAAAATGCGTTGGGAATATTACCAACATGATATTATTTTTAGCTTTCAATGGTGGTTCCTTATTGTTACGTTCATTATTTTATTTATTGTATGGATACGTTTATTAGACAAAAGCAGACTGCTAACGATTCTTTTGTTTGGGTTCATCACATTAAATATCGTAACCTTTTTGGACACTCTTGGAGGGGAGCTACAAATTTGGGAATATCCAAAAATGATTCTACCTTGGGGTCCAAGAATCTTATGCATTGACCTAATGATTTCCATTTATTTTATGCTACTTTATCAATTTTTCACCAAATGGAGATCCTACATTTTCGCCTCTATCGTCCTAGCTGCAGTCTTCTCATTTATTTTCGAACCAATAGCTAAGCTTCTAGGTATCTATATACCAATAAGTTGGTCTCATTTATACTCATTTCCCATCTATATCCTCTTAGCCATTAGCATTAGATATCTTGTTGAAAAGTTAATCACAATAAATAACCTCACAAAAGGCTGACTCATTATTCGAATCAGCCTTTCACGATTAGTGGGATTTTTATCTTTATATTTATGGTATTTTCAATATATTGAATGGATAATCGACCATTATGTGACTTTACTAAATTAGAGATAATAAAGGTCCCTAAACCTTGATGACCTTTCCCCTTTGATGTTGTACCGAACTTTTCAAATAAATCATCTATTTCGTTCTTATTAGTAAAGATAGCATGATTCATGATTTCAAGAATATAAATTCCACCATGACTTTCTGTTTTAAAAGTAACAGAGGAGTGATTATAGATAGCGTGATAACTCTGTGAAGCCTCAACAGCATTTTCTAAGAGATTTGTAATCAATTGAACCTGGTAAACTGACTCCATAGGTAATGATGAGACTGGTACATTAAATTTATATTCAATATCTGTTCCTGCTTGTTCTGCTAATTGTTTATATTTTAATAAAATGGAAGAAATATGAGCATCCTCCCCTTTTATTACCTGATTGACCCCATCATATTCACCAAGCAGGGTGCGAAAGTATTCCTTTGCTTTATGATTCTTATCATGTTCTATAAGAAAATCTAAAGCACTAACATGCTTTAGAAAATCATGTCGTTGTGATCTTACGGTTAAAAAATGTTGATTCATCTCTTCCAATTTTTTAGACAACTGCTGAAGCTCATACTGTCCTTTTACTTCTAAAGGCAGCTTCCTTAACCTAACAACTTCACAAACAAACATCCCGATTACGGAAATGATTTGAGAAGTTTCCTGTACCGTTGTTATGATAACTGCTAAAAATAATACTTGAAGAACGATTAAGTAACTAGTCTTTTTAAAAGATAAAGTGGATAGAGAAAACGGAAGCAATTTGATTTCTTTACGATGTAACATGATAACCGCTAGATGAATCCCAAACAAAAGTATCACCATTAGATGATGTTGAGTTATGAATAGTTTTAAATATGCAATTAAATATAAACTGCATAGAAACACGATATATAAAATAGAATTCACAAGCTTACTCCTAGTTATAAAATTGATCTTGTAGTTTATCGAGACTTGATTTTGTAATAATAGCTGTATTCTTTGTTTTTTGAAAATGAACGGTGTAGGAGTTTTTTGTATATAATGAAAAGTTCTTCACATAATGAATATTAATAATAAACCCTCTATGAGAACGAACAAAATGTGAACCCGCTAGCTCTTCTTCCAACTCATTTAATGTTTGATAGGTAGAAAACTCGCCTTCATGTGTATAAATGGTTGTCGATCTTCCCGTCCTTTCAATATAAATAATTCCTTTCTTATCAATAAAAAAAATGTCAGATTTATTTTTAAGCACCAGCTTTGTTTTATCAGCTACCTCTTTTTTCTTTTGCAATCGTTTAATTCCTCTAAGCAATCTTTCTTTAGAAAATGGTTTCATAATATAATCCAAAACATCTAACTCAAAGGCATGTACCGCATATCCACTATGACCGGTTACAAATATCACCTTTATATCCATTGCGTAGCTGTGTATAAAATCGGCTAATTCATATCCTGATAATTCCGGCATTTCAATGTCAGTAATAAGTAAATCAATATCCTCACTTTTAATTAATTTGTAGGCTTCCTCTGAGTTATTCGTCGAAAAGACAATATCAATATCAGCTTCTTTCGAAAGCGTGATCTGCAATTTCTCCAAATCATATTTTTGGTCATCAACTAAACCAACTTTTATCATATGCGCACTCTTTCATAGAATTTTTTACCAATATTTTATCATGTTCATGAAAGAAATTGGCATTTTCACGACAAAAAAAGGAAGTTTCACGACAGGATGGATGTTTTTACTATGCTGAACTCTTATGATTGTAATAGATTAAGGGAATCAAGGAGGAAAAAGGATGATCAGGATAAATCATGTTTCAAGATCCTTTAAAGATAAAAAGAAAACCATACAGGCAGTAAATAATATTACGTGTGAAATCCGTAAAGGAGATGTAGTTGGGTTACTTGGGGAAAACGGTGCAGGAAAAACAACTCTCCTTAGGATGATATCGACTATGTTAGAGCCAACAGAGGGCAGCATTATGATTGACGGAATTGATATTCATAAAGAACCTATGAAAATTAAAGGGCGGATTGGTGTTCTATTCGGAAGTGAGACTGGACTTTATGATCGTTTATCAGCCCGTGAAAATCTTGCCTATTTTGCAAAGCTCCACGGGTTAAGTAAAAATGAAACCGAAAATCGAATTCATCAGCTTGCCGTTCGATTTGGTATGAAGGAATATATGGATCGAAAGGTTGGAGGCTTTTCAAAAGGCATGCGTCAAAAAGTCACGATAGCTAGAACCCTTATCCACAACCCGGAGATCATTTTATTAGACGAACCCACAACAGGATTAGATATTACCTCAGCAAATATGTTTCGAGAACTTATTCATCAGCTTAGACGTGAGGGGAAAACCATTATTTTCTCCAGTCACATTATGGAAGAGGTAAAACAGCTTTGCCAATCTATTATTATGATTCATAAAGGAGAAATGATTTATAACGGATCTACCGAGGACTTATACAAGCAAGAAGAAAGTGATGATTTAAACTACATTTTTATGTCTCGTATTATTAGGGGGAATGAATAATGACTTGGCATGTTTTTATAAAAGAACTGAAAGATTCAATGAGAGATCGTAAAACCATTATGCTCAGCGTCATGCTACCAATATTATTTAACATTGGGTTATTGTTTTTTATGGAAAAGATCATTATGGATGATTCTGTTGAACAAGTAAACGTTGCAGTGGAGCAGAATACGGATAAACTCGTTTTAGATTGGCTGGAGGAATTAGACGAAATCGAAATCGTTTCTACGGATAATCCTGTTCATTTAGTAGAAGAGGGCGAAGCATTAGTTGCTATTTCTGCCGATGAAAATTTCAGTCTGAAGTTAGAAAACAATGAAATTCCTGAAGTAATTGTTCAAGCTGATCCAACTAGTACAAAAGGAGGAAGCACCCAGGATTTAATTGCAAATACGCTAGCTTTAAAACAACAAGAGTATATTCAGCAATACCTAGTTGAAAGTAATATTGATCCAACATCTTTAGAGCCTTTTAAAATCAACATCAAAAGCATGAGTGAAGGCGATGATACGTCACTTTACTTAATTTCGATCTTTGCTCAGCTTATTATCGTATTAGCCGTTTTAATGGGAGGACTACCAGCAGCAAATGATTTATTTGCAGGTGAGAAAGAACGTAAAACAATGGAAGCTTTACTAATGACTCCAGTTAATCGTCTTCATATTATCATTGGTAAATGGCTAGCTATAAGCACATTAAGTATGGTGAGTGGAATTTTCTCTGTCATTACCTTCATTATTGGGGTAAATGTCTTTACAGAAAACCTTGCAGATGCATTACAATTGGATGAAAATATAGGATTTTTCACGATCAGCTTATTAGTCGGTATTATCTTCTTTGCATTATTAATCTCAAGTTTACAAATGCTTATCAGCTTAATGGCAAACAACTTAAAAGAAGCACAAAATTATATCTCACCGATTACAACTCTGGCGATGGTTCCATACTTCATCTTAATCGGTGTCTCGGCTAATGAATTATCAACCATGCATTTTCTTATTCCATTTCTCAATATCTATGCATTAATAAAACAGTTAATCTACGGTATTTATGATACAACAAGCATATTATTAGTAGCTGGAAGCTCAGCAGCATTCATTTGTTTAACATTCTTTATAGCATATGCCATGTTCATGAAAAGCAAATGGGTGCTTGGTAAATCATAAACCACATTTTTATCGGGTGCTTCAAATATTTGAAGTGCCCTTCTTAACTTTCCCTTGAATTTTTTCCAAGTGATGACAATAATATGACTATTAGAGTCTTTTCGTACTTCGAAACAATTTATATAAGGGAGAAAAAAACATGTCTACTGCTTCGATTCCCAAAAAGCCTGCTTCTTATCAAAAAGATTCAGGAACTGTTTATAACATTTTATTTATCATTGGTCTTTGCCATCTTTTAAACGATAGCATTCAGTCAGTTATTCCGGCAATGTTCCCTATTTTAGAGAAATCAATGGGGCTTACATTTACTCAACTAGGTCTTATTGCTTTTTCATTAAATATGGTATCGTCTGTTATGCAGCCAGTTGTAGGATTTTATACAGATAAACGCCCTATGCCCTATGCATTACCGATTGGACTAACAAGTAGTATGCTAGGTGTTCTTGGATTAGCTTTTGCTCCTTCGTTTATCACAATTCTTCTATCGGTTATTTTTATAGGCCTCGGTTCAGCTATTTTTCATCCTGAAGGTTCGAGGGTTGCTTATATGGCAGCCGGAAACCGTAGAGGGTTGGCTCAGTCTATCTACCAGGTTGGTGGAAATAGCGGTCAGGCACTTGCACCAGTTATTACAGCATTAATTCTAGTGCCATTAGGTCAGTTTGGCGCAATTTGGTTTACAGTTGTTGCCGCCCTAGCCGTTTGCTTTCTAATCTATATTGCAAAATGGTATTCTACTAAGCTATCAATTATGAAAGCTGAAAGAAAGGCAAAGCCACAAGTAGAACATAAAAGTAAATCACTATCAAAAGCAATTCGTAATGCTCTCATTATCATTATTTTCATCATTTTTGCTCGTTCTTGGTACGGAAGTGCGATCTCTAACTTCTACGCCTTTTATGCCATTGAAAAATACGACTTAACAATTGCTACCTCACAGCTATACATTTTTACATTCCTTGTGATGGGTGCAGTTGGAACATTTCTTGGTGGCCCACTAGCAGACCGTTTCGGTAAACGTAATGTGATTCTTGTTTCTTTACTTGCTACAGTGCCGTTTACATTATTGCTGCCTTTTGTTGGCCCTACTGCTTCTCTGATCCTGCTTGGTTGTATCGGAATTATCTTGATGTCAAGCTTTTCAGTTACTGTTGTGTATGCTCAAGAGCTTGTTCCTGGGAAAATTGGAACAATGTCCGGTTTAACTGTCGGGTTAGCATTTGGTATGGGAGCAATTGGTTCAGTTGCTCTAGGGGCAATTATTGATACATTAGGATTAACAACAACAATGATTGGAGTGGCTTTACTACCTGTATTTGGTATTTTAGCCTTCTTGCTACCTTCCGATCGTAAATTACTAGAATGGCAGCAACAATAATTAATACTTCACGAGAAGAACATCCCGAATGTTCTTCTTTTTTGCTCTCTTAAAGGACATGTTTCATATTCTTTCTTTGGTGAAGACCATTCCCCTCTTATTTTTATGCCGTTTTGGTCCTCATCCCACTGATGAAGACCATTTCCCTTATTTCCCCACGCCGTTTTGGTCCTCATCCCACTGATGAAGACCATTCTCCTCCTTTTCCCACGCTGTTTTGGTCTTCATCCCACTGATGAAGACCATTTCTCTTATTTCCATATGCCGTTTTGGTCTTCATGTTCTCCACATAACCATTTCCATCATTAAAAATTAGGATAATACTAGATTGGGTGGAAGTAATTACCTAAACTTTTAATCTAATTGTAACCTACGAAATCTCTTTCTATGTTATAACTAGATAGACGAGAAAGGGGTTGCTATATGCGAGCTTTTAAGCAAACTATTGCCACAATTGGTATCCTTTTATTATCCTTACCTATTTCTTACGTGGCAAACGCAGAATCAACAAAGGCATCTTTAGATCGTGCCAATGAACAGCTAGAGCAGAGTCAACAAACCATTCTTCAAAAAGAAAAAGAGCAACAAGCGATAAATGAAGAAGTTAAAGACATTCAAGAAAACGTACAAGCCTTAGAAAATCAGATTTCTACTAACGAAAAAAGTTTAGCTGAAGTAGAAGCAAAAATATCAGAAACACAGAAGATAATTGAAAAAAAGAAAGAGGAAATTGTCCTTTTACTTGATAAAGTATATGCACGTGAAGGAATTATGGAAAAGCGTTTAGTCGCTCTGCAACATAGTGATCGCACGACAATTGTTATTGAAACTTTAATTAACTCAGAAAGCATTGGTAATTTCTTTGAACGTGTTGGTGCAGTTGCGACTTTACTAGATGCTGATCAAAAAATAATCGATCAACAAGAAGCTGATTTAAAACAGATTGAAGAAGATAAAAAAGAAATTGATCGTCAACAACAACTTCTTCACACACAACAAAGTGATCTTGAAGCGAAGAAAGCTGAACTAGAAAAAAACCGTGTAAAAAGAAACGAAGCATTAGCTGTTATGCAGGAAAAATATCAAAAGCTTTCAGCAGAAATTAATCTCGCTGAAAAAGAAAAATCAACCATACAATCACAAATTACCTCTATTTCAGATAAGTTAGAAAAAGAGCAAGCTGCCGCTAAAGCGAGAGCTGTTGAATTAGCAAAGGCGAAAAAAGCTCAAGAAGAAGCACAGGCTCAGCAAACTGTTGCTCCTCCAACAAATAACAAAGACACTTCTACTGTTTCCGGAAAAGAAATGTATGTTTCCGCAACAGCTTATAGTCATGAAGATACTAAAAACGATGTTACTTATTTAGGATATAACATAAAGAAGAATCCAAACATGAAATTAATTGCAGTAGACCCAGGCGTTATCCCACTTGGTTCAAAAGTGTGGGTTGAGGGATATGGTGTTGCAATCGCTGGTGACACAGGTGGTGCGATTATTGGACATAAAATTGATGTTCTTATGCCATCAAGTGCAAAAGCATTGCAATGGGGCCGAAAAACGGTGAAAATCGTTGTTCTAGACTAAACTAAACATTAGTCCACGAAAGGATAGATAAACCAGATTGGGTCTGGCTTATCTATCCTTTTGTAGTTTACAATTGAAACTTCTTTTTAAAAATTATATGATATGAATAGAAACTTGGAGATGCTCCATTTTCTTATTTCAATTCTTTAATTCTTTCAAACCAATAAGCTCTGTTAAATCCCTATCAGTTTTTTGAAAATTTAACAGAGCTCATCATATAGGTTATGTTTTTCTAGTTAATAGCTGAAATTTAAAGCCAAAGTAAGAAGTAGTTATGTCACTACTCTTATTTTGGCTTTTTTTGTTTACTTACTACTATAATAAAAGATTTCTGAAAGGTCGTGAACTATGTTTTGCTAGCATCAACAACAAGTAGTATGGGACAGGTGTTATTCAACCTCTTGATCGTGCTATCCCCCATCTATTTTTATAATTTGATCTTTACTCATTCAACTAAAAAAAGAACCGAGTTCCTAGCTGGACTAGCTTTCGGTTTAATGTCTATTTTGAGTATGAATTTCCCTATTATATCAGGGGAAATTCAATGGAATTTAAGCTGGGTGCCGCTTGTTATCTGTGCACTATATATGGGAGGAAAATCAATACTAATATGTGGTGTGTTAGTGATTGGATACAGTTACTATTTAGGTAAGTTTATTTTATCAGTAAATGCTTTAGTTGTTGCACTTATTCTTTTAATTCTCATAATGCTTATTAAAAAGAAATATCATCATACAAATAATAATAAAAAATTTATAGCTATACTTTGTATCTCAATCGTTACTTTTTTTATTGTGATTACTGCTAGTGAGTTACATTATTTATATATGAATCAAGTAGACCTTTTCTATCAACAAGGATTTGAGTTGTACTTACTGATGGGAGTAACCTATGTAATTGGTATACTGATTAATGCATATTTCATCGAAAGTATCTTGTCTAATCTTAAACTAGTCGAACAGGTTCATAATGCAGAGAAAATGAATATGATGAGTGAACTTGCTGCTTCTATTGCCCATGAAATACAAAATCCATTAACAGCTGTCAGGGGATTTATCCAACTCACAAAGGTAAAAGTTGATAAAGATCTTCATCATTATATCGACACTGCAATTGATGAACTTGACAAAACCGAATTAATTATTTCAGATTATCTAAACTTAGCTATACCCAAGCAAAATTCAGAGATGAAAGAATTCAACATTAACAAAGCTCTTAAAGAAGTTATTCTACTTGTACAATCATACGCTAATATAAAAGGTATAAAATTAGACCATTTTATTGAAAAGAATATTTATATAACAGTAGATCCAATTACATTTAAACAAGCAATATTAAATTTAGTAAAAAACGCAATCACAGCTACAGACGACGGAAGCGTGAAAATAGTTACTTCTTATTGTAAAAAAACGGACAAAATAAACATAAAAATTATAGATACAGGTGCAGGCATGGATACAGAGCAACTACAAATATTAGGAAAGCCATATATTACGACCAAAACGTACGGAACAGGGTTAGGTTTATTAGTGACATTTCGTTTAATTGATTCAATGGGTGGCAACCTTACTTTTGAGAGCTCAGTTAATAAAGGTACAACTGCTTGTATTGAACTTAAAGGTATAAAAAAGCCATAAAGAATAAGTCCGCTTCAAATTATACTTTTAGAGCTTACTATCCGACCTAAATGGATATAGAAAGTTCACATAAAGAAACAACAACGTGAACTTTTCTATCCATTTTATATAAACTTAGGAATTTAAGACAAACACCATAAATGACTTATCTTCTTTGAAATTCCAATCCATAAAGATATCTTTAACAGGAGATTGGAAGATATCACCGAACTTTCCATATCTATGGAAATAACTTTTCTCCAATTCATCTTTTGTAATTTTTAACTCCTCCATAAATCCTTTTTGAACAAGTGATTTTTCAATCGGTATCAGTATCCCCTTTCTCTCGATTAAATAAATCGAATCTGATAGGGGATATACATGAATTTGATCAGGAACCTTCTGAACAAGATAGCTAATTCGCGAGACTTCTTTCTCTAATTTGTTTAGATTTACATCTTGTCTTAAGGAGTATTCCTCTGTTACCTTCTCATCTAAAATGAAAATAATCACTCCAGAATTGTTGGGAAAATTCCAATCATGGTAATAATCCTCAACATCACGATCTAAAGAGACTTTCACTACTCCTTTTAATTCCTCAAGAATATGATTTATGATAACTGTTCTAGCCTTTTCAACATGATTTCTTTGCCCTTGTTGAACAAGCACCTCCTCCATAGGTGATATAAAGCCACGGATATATGTAACAAGGTATTTATCACAAAGTGTTGACTGACATGATTGCGGCCCTCTGCCGAAATTTTTCCTTAAAGCCTTACTTGTAAAGCTACTAATAGTATTCAATATATCTTGATCCATATCATCACCATACCTTCTATTCAATATCAATTTGTTTAAAACTATGTTTATTAGGTTCAGTAGGATTAAGAATAAAAAGAATGACACTTTTATCTAAGTCGAAATCCCAATCCACAAACGATTCAATAATTTGTTTATTGAGATTAGCTTCAAATTGGCTGTTGTTATGTAAAAATCCTTTTTCTAAATTTCTTTTTACTCTTTTTAAAAGATCACCATTGCCAAGTCGAATGAGTTCTTTTTCAATTCTAACAAGAATCCCATTGCGAATAACAAGTAGGGTTCTATCATTTATTTCACAGGAATAAATTTCTTCAGGTATTTTCTGGGCTTGCTTACTAATTTGAATCACTTCATAATCAATTTTTTCCTTGCCTAAATAATTCTCCTTTAATGAATCTTTAGGTGTAAATGACTCAGAGCTTATACAAGTAATCATCCCGGATTTGTTATGTAAATTCCAATCATAATAAATCTCTCGTATTTTCTTACTAGTTGATATTTCAATAAAAGCCTTTAATTCCGGAATAAGTGTATCCATTAATTTATCTCTCATTTGCATGATCGTCATGACCTGATCTTGTTCTAACAAGACACGTTCAGAAGGGGTAAGAAAATTCCTTAAGTAAATCGTGATATATGTATAACCTACTGAAGTATAAACAGATTGTGGCCCCTTACCAAAACTCTCCCGAAACATCTTACCAACATAACCACTTATATCCTTTTGTAAGCTTACTATCTCATTATCATCCATTTTTATAACTCCTCTCTCCTTCTTCGTTTAAATGTAGTATTAACGATTATTTGCTTTTCAATAAGAAAGCAGCATTGAAAATAATAAAAAAACACACTGCATCTTAGGCAGTATGTCTCAATGTATAATAATAAGTTCTGTCAGTAAGCAGCTTAAATAATCTAATTGATAATTTATATGTAATTTAAAAGAGTCAGTGGTAGCCATTCTCTCTAGTAACACTTTGGCATCCTCAATATCCCTCAGCATTTCACATATTAATTCTGTGAGCGAGGCAACCATATCAATGAATAGCTGTTTTTCAATATGTTCTAGTTTCATCAAGGCTGATGTTTGCTTCATAACATTAATAATATCTGAATGAGTATTTGCTATAGGATGTATAAAATTAGAAAGTTCTTTCTCCTGTTGACACACAATCTGCTTCATATCTCCAATAAGCTGAGCTACTTCACATAACATGACAGTTGTCATTTTGTTTATGGCTTTTAGAGATTGTAAATATTCAAAGTTATGATGATTATCTTGCTTTATCATGTTGTAACGAACTCCTATTCCAAAAAAACTAACACAAACATAAAAAGCCAAAATAGCAAAAAGAAATATTCTTTTTGCTATTTTGGCTTATGCTTAGCTTATTTTCTAAATCATTTCTACCAAATTATATTAAATTATCTTAATTTATAGTTGAATAATATTGTAATAATTTCGTATAAAGAAAAGCATTATTCTCTTTTCTTCTTAATTTAATAATATAAAATAATCAAATGAAAGTAAACAACTTACTGCAAATAAAAGAAAATATAGCTTGTATCATCCTTATAGTCCCAAATCATAAATATATCCTCTATAACTGTAGAAAAAATTGATTCAAAAACCTCCTTTTGTTTAATAAAGGAGTTCTTAATATCATTGGAGCGCTCGTGTAGCAACTCTATATGGCCTTTGCGGTACAAAACTTTCTCAATTTGAATTAATGACCCTCGACATTCTACAGCATACATATTTTGATTCATTCTAATGATTTCTACCCTACTTGGTACTTTATATATTTCCTCGCTCACCGAAATTATTCCGTTAAAAAGCTTCTCCTTTAGTGTTGGAGGTACTGTTGTCTCGGACCATTTTTTAGATTCACTATTCTCCAAAATCATTATTCCCGTGTTTCTTTCAAAATTCCAATCCTCATAATAAGAATCAAAAGAAATACCAAGGCAATCATGTGCTTCTTTGGAAAATTCAAAGAATACTTCTTCCATAACAGCTGACCTGAATCTCTGTAATAGGCTTACATTGTTATTCTTTAACAAAACATCTTCAGCAGGAGTTCTATATTTTTTTATAAAGATGACTAATCTGTTTGAATGCAATGTAACGTAACAAGTTTCAGGTCCTTTTCCAAACCTTTGCTTTAAAAGCTTACTTAATGTACTACTAAGAAGAAGGAGGTCTTCTTGATAGTAATTATTAACTTTTTTCATTTTATGTCCTCCTTAGAATGATATTTAAAGCGCTAATCAACATTCAATACAATTTATTCCATATAAACATAAAAAGGCCTAACTTCAATATAGAAGTTAGGCCATGGACAGACAGCTATTGTGAGATAGATTCTCCCATTTACCACTTAGGGTTTATTTATATGATTGTATGTAAGAATGGTCATGTTCATTTAATCAAAAACTAATAACAGCAAGAAATTAGTCTTATAAAGACTAACACTATTCT
>NZ_JBLUOI010000020.1:0-48806 GCF_048059995.1 Metabacillus sp. YM-086
TGTTCCAATTCGGTTTGCAATAAAGTTAGGCGTGTCCTTTGCTTCTACAACACCTTTTCCTAACACATCTTCACCAAATGTTTTCATAAACGATAAAACAGCCTTGTCAGTATCTTTTGTTGGAATGATTTCCAATAGCTTTAAATATCTCGGTGGGTTAAAGAAATGGGTGCCTAAAAAATGCTTTCTAAAGTCATCTGAACGACCTTCAGCCATTGCTTCTACTGAAATACCTGATGTATTTGAACTAATAATACTTCCTTGTTTTCTATGTTCATCAACCTGCGCAAACACTTGTTGTTTGACAGCTAAATTTTCAACAACAACTTCAATAATCCAATCAGCCTCTGACAATTGATTCATATCATCCTCAAAGTTACCGACCTTAATGAGTTCGAGGTTGCTCTTCACCGTAAGTGGTGCCGGCTTTTGTTTTAAAAGTTTTTGAACAGATGTTGATGCGATACGATTACGTACAGCTTTATCTTGTAATGTTAAACCTTTTTTTACCTCATCGTCATTTACCTCACGAGGCACTATATCTAATAGTAAGACAGGGATGCCGATATTTGCTAAGTGTGCTGCAATTCCTGAGCCCATCACTCCTGAACCTAACACAGCAGCTCTCTTAATTCGCTGGACCATTACATTTCCCCCTTATTTGAATGAATACTCATTCATTTTTCTCCCAAAAAAAATGAACCTTACGAATGAGCTCCTTTAATAATAATATAAAAGATTTTAAAAATTTGTTCAATAGATTTATCATATTTTTTACTAAATAATAAAATTCATCTTAGGAAAACCTAATTTAGCAGGGGGTGATACTTCATGGCACGTTTAAAAAAATCTCCATCAAAAGCAGGTGTTAGTGCTGCAAGTGTAAAAGGGAATGCTGGTCCTAATAACGAAAAGGCCGGTGGCGGTAAGCGCACTAGTCAAAATCAACAATACAAACAGCATAATATGGGCAGTGACAATATGTAAAAGTGTAAGTCTAAGGGGTCTGACATAGGTTGCAGGCCCCTTCTTAGTTTTCCAGTGGCTATTTCGCTTAGCGTTTAAAAATCCCCTTCAAAACAAACGCTACATTAGCAGGCCTTTCTGCCATTCTTCTCATAAAATATCCATACCAATCTGTCCCAAACGGTACATAGACACGCATTCGATATCCTTCTTTCACTAGATCTAATTGCTTTTCAGGTCTAATACCATACAGCATTTGAAACTCAAATTGATCCTTTGGTATCTTGTGTTGATCTACAAGCTCTTTTGTATAGTCAATCATAGTATCATCATGAGTTGCTACTGCTGTGTAATGTCCATTAAGTAGATGCATTTTAATAATTTTTTTAAAGTTCTCATCAACATCCTTTTTATCTGGAAAAGCAACATCTGATGATTCTTTGTAGGCACCCTTCACCAGCCTTAAGTTCGCCTCATAGCGACTTAATTCCTCAACATCCTGAACAGTGCGGTATAAATATGCTTGAACAACTGTCCCTACATGTTTATAATCCTTTTTCAATGTCTTAAAAATTTCGAGCGTTTTTTCACATCTTGAATGATCTTCCATATCAATTGTTACAAATACATCATACTTTTCAGCTGCTGTTAATATACGGCGCATATTCTTTAAAACTACTTCATCAGATATATCTAAACCCATAGAAGTAAGTTTAATTGAAATTTGTGATTTCAGCTGACTGGTTCCTATAGCTTCAATTGCTTTAATACAATGATCAGCTGTTTCTCTTGCTTCCTGCTCATCCTCAATAAATTCACCCAGGTAATCTAATGTCACATCAAGGCCTTTATGATTAAGATCCTGAATTACACCTTTTGCCAAATCAATTGTGTCACCAGCTACGAATCTTCCTGCTCCAAATCTTAGTCCATATTTTTTTGCAAGTTTAGTCAACGTCTTATTCTTGGATAAAAACATAAAAGAGTTTCGTAATAATTGTTCCACTTGAAAACCCTCCTTTTGCGTTCTTATTCCATATTCAGTCCATTTTTTAGTCAATTAGCTAAATGTAACCGCATTCATTATATAAGATTTAGTGGAATACATGTTATTTGCAAAATGACATATTGATTTATGTCTTATCAGATCTGTATTCCTCTTATCAATAGTATATGTTTTGAAGTTAAAATCGGTTAAGGATCTCTTTTCCGATTGCATAATACACTATTGGAGTGGAACGATAAAAGGGTATGAAATTGTAAGGAGGGTTATTGATGCAGCAGCAACAGCAATCAATGATGATGCAGCCACCTAATGTAATCACATCCAAAGACCAGCTCTACCTAACAGATATGCTTTCGTGGAATCTTTTAGCTATGAAAAAAGCCCACTTTTTTGCATCTCAATGTCAAAATCAAGAAGTTAAAAATCAATTCGAACAAGTTGGTCAAATGCACAATCAGCATTATCAAAAAATCTTATCACATTTACAATCTCAGCAGCCTTCATCAGGTGCTCAACTTCAGTAGGAGGTCATGTAAGTATGGATCGTAAAATTAGCAATGCAGAAACACAAGTGCAGGAAGGACCTATGATGAACGATCGTGATTTTGCAAATGATTTATTATCAACCGAAAAATATTTAACTTCTTCTTATTCAACTGCACTTAACGAAGCAAGTCATCAAGCACTATACCAGGATCTTTCTACAATATTTAATGAAACACAGCAGGCTCAAAGAGACCTCTATAATCTAATGTTTAAAAATGGATGGTATTCCCTAGAAGCCGCTGATACACAGAAACTTCAACAAGCATATCAAAAGTTTTCAACAACCATTCAGCAGCAATCTCCATATGGAAATACTCAATAATCTACAAAAGAAAAAAGCTCACTTCATAGGAGAAGATGAGCTTTTAATCCTTCTTGTTTATTTGACGAAACTGTTCATTTAGGTCCTTGATTTCTCCAATAATACTTTTTAAATCTTCTTTAGCTTCTGGATAGGTCGAGTTCCAATGTTTAGCTAGCGGTGGCATTGACTTGGAAATATGGGTGTACAATGCCCACATCTTTACTTTTTCTTTTAATTCATCAGATGATTCACCTAATAATAATTCTGTATATTTTTCAAGCAGCCCTTCAAACTGATCTTTTAATTGTTGCTCCATTGAACGTCACCTCCTCACTGAGTCATTGGTTGTTTACATTCAATTGGACATGTTTGACAGCGATCTCCGTTTTTTGAAGTAAAGTAAAATAAACAACAGGTGGAACGTTTTCTCACATTGTTTTTCTTTTCATGAAAATACATTGTTAGAGGATTTTTATTTGTTAGACCAAAAGCTTCAGCAGGCGCATGTAATATGACATATGAAAAGTCTTCCTTTACCTTTGACTTCATTTCATCTGAGATACCTTCATCCTCGAGTAAAGATTCGTACATCCAGAAAATGTAGATCGCAATATTTTCCCAAAGTATGGACTTTGACACTTTCGAAGCTTTGGATACGTTAGAAAGAATCATCGTAATATTTTCTTTGAATAAGGCTGTGATAACAGTTTCCCTCCAACTGTCTCGATCAGGATCTGGAGTTGTTACGACCAAGTCATTAAAGTAAAAGCTTGGTAACCAAATTGGATCATCATCATCTGTTTGAAGTGACAGGTTGTTAATGCTACTGTTTATTCCTTTATCGTAGCTGGTCATGCAATATAATACAAGTGCTGCCAAAAAGGCATATCTTTTTACTAACATAGACCCGATGACAGAGTGTTTATTTGTATTAAGCTTGTTTTGTAGTATCTCATCATAAAGAGCTGTTAGTTGTTTTTGTTGAAGTAATTCAATACCCTCAATGATTGAACCATTTGTTTTTCTCTCTAGTATAAGTCGGTATTTCGTTAATGATTCTAGTTCTTCTTTTGTTAATTCAGCCATTTAATACCCCAACTTCTTTTATAATACATCTTCCTCTTCCATGAGGTATGCAAAGAGGTGTTCCAAAAATAGGATCTACTGTAACTTCACAATTCATTTGAAATACATTTTGTACTAAACTGCAGGTAATTACTTCTTCAGGCTTTCCTTGTGCATAAACTTTTTTATCCTTTAACGCTACAAGATTATGGGCATAGCGACAAGCTAAATTTAAGTCATGAAGAACCATAACAATCGTACGATTTTCACGTTCATTTAATTCAAATAAAAGATCTAATATTTCGATCTGATGTGTCATATCTAAATAGGTTGTAGGTTCATCTAGCAGAATAATATCTGTTTGTTGCGCAAGAGTCATGGCAATCCATGCACGTTGTCGTTGCCCACCGGATAAAGAATCGACTGGTCTTTCCGCTAAATCCTCTAACCCTGTTGCTTTTAAGGCATTTGAAACAGCGTCTTCATCCTCCTTCGACCATTGCTTTAACCAGCTTTGATGTGGATATCTACCTTGTTTTACAAGCTGCAGTACGGTTAATCCTTCAGGTGCAATTGGACCTTGCGGAAGGATTGCCAATTGTTTTGCTACCTCTTTTGTAGGAAGTTTTGCAATAGAATTACCCTCAAGTAAAACTGAACCGTTTCTTGGTTTTAGCAGCCTTGCAATAGAACGCAGTAATGTTGATTTCCCACAACCGTTACTACCAATAAATACCGTAATTTCACCTTTGGGAATTTTCACATCTAACTCATTAATGATAATTGTATCTCCATAAGAAAGAGTGAGCGCATTTGTTTCAATTGCATCCATATAAATCGCTCCTTTTGTATGGCAAATCTAGTTTTTTTCACATGGCTTTAGCCAGAAATCTTACGCTTATGAGTTTCTTGTTTTATATAGTAAGTAAATAAAATATGGTGCACCGATTGCTGCAGTAAACACACCTGCTGGAACCTCTAAAGGAGAAAATAACGTTCTTCCAATTAAATCTGCTAACATAACAAGTATTGCACCAAGCAATGCAGAGACAGGCAATAAAGCGCCAAAGGAAGAGCCTACCATTCTCCTTGCCATATGAGGAGCCATTAAGCCAACAAACCCTATTACACCTGCAAAGGCTACCGATGCCCCTGTTAAGGCAGTCCCCAGTAATAAAAGAAAAAATCGGTTCCTTTGTACCAAGCTTCCCACACCTGTCGCCAGTTCATCACCGAGCTCTTGAATGTTCACATTTCGAACTGAAATCAAGCTAATTATTAATAAGATAAGAACAACAGGAAGTAATATGCGAACCTGTTCCCATGTTGCACCATACACTGTCCCTGTAATCCATACATTTGCTTGTGATGCTTGATATATTGGGCCCTTCACCATAAAAAGTGTAGTTAAAGACTGTGCTAGCATGGATAGCCCGATCCCAATAAGAACGAGTCGTACAGAAGAAGATCCATTCTTCCAAGAAAGGAAGTAAACAAGTATGCCTACGATGGTTGCCCCAATAAAGGCTGCAACAGGCATCCACTTAACACTTACAATCAATGAGTTGTTTCTATCGCTAAAAAGCATCAGGAAGCAAACAACACCAACTGCTCCTCCACCTGATATTCCAATAATATCTGGTGATGCTAATGGATTACGTATTAAACCCTGTAGTATCGCACCTGCTACTGCTAAGCTTATTCCAACTAATAAAGCAATAATAATACGAGGCAATCGAAATGAATAAATAAATAGTTCATCCATCTCTGTACCGAATCCAAACAAGGTTTTCAAAACATTAATAGGGGTAATAAAAACCTCTCCAATGCCTGTACTTAACATAAAAATTAAACATGTAATACCTAACAAAATACACGATATAAAAAATGCCCTTTTATCTATTAAAAAGGAGAGAAAGCCTGCTCCTAACCTTAATTTATAATATTTTTTCACTTTCCGAACCCCCTACGTGCAATATAAATAAAAAAGGGAGTTCCGATAAACGCTGTCATAACTCCTACTGGCACCTCTTCAGGCATAACAATATATCTTGCAAGAATATCTGCAAACACAAGGAGTGATCCTCCTAAAAAGGTACTAAAAGGGAGAATCCAGCGATAATCATTACCAACTAAAAATCGGGCGAAATGAGGAATAACAATTCCGATAAAAGCAATCGGTCCAGCAACAGCAACAGCTCCTCCCCCTAAAACAATAACAAGTAATGCTCCTATAAGCTTTACTACTCCTGTTCGCTGTCCTAATCCTTTTGCAACATCTTCCCCCATTGTTAACACATTTATTTTTTGTGAAAGAATCATACTTAATATAATGGCAGGTAAAACATAAGGAAGTACCATATACAATCCTTCCAACTTTCTACCTTGAATAGAGCCAGCTAACCAAAATAACACTTGATCAAGGGCCGCTTCGTTAACAACTAATAATCCTTGTGTAAGAGAAGAAAACAGTGCTGCCATTGCTGCACCTGCTAATGTTAACTTCATTGGAGTTAGCCCTTCCCTACCAAATGACCCGATAAAATAAACAATAAAAGCTGAAAAGGCTGCACCTGCAAAGGCAATCCAAATATAAGCCTGATATGAGTTAACATAAAACACTGAAACTGCTACAACAATAAAGAATCCTGCACCGGCATTTATTCCGAATACACTAGGAGATGCTAAAGGATTTTTTGTTAAGGCTTGCATAATAGCACCGGCTAGTGCAAGACTTGCTCCGACCACAGCCCCTATTAATGCTCGAGGTAATCGAACATCATACACAATAATATGTTCATTTGTACCATTAAAGTTAGTAAAAGCCTCATAGACCGTTTTTAAGCTTGTATCTGTATACCCAAATACAAGACTCCCACACATTAAAAAAATAAGTAACATGAATCCTAAAACTAAACCAACTGATTTTTGATAAGAAGATTTTAATAACATAGCTGCTCCTATAGTCTTACTTTTATTTCATAACAATCTTATCAAAAATTAATGATTTTGAAAATCATTTTCAATTAGATATTGACATTTGTCCTAATACCTTTTATCATTTTCGTTGTAAATGAAAACGATTATCAAATACAATGGAGGTTCAAACATGACAGCAACATCACGTAAATCTTGGTTATCATTATTTTTATTAAGCATGACTGTTCTTATTCTCGCAGCATGTGGTAATACCAATGAGGAAGCACCAGAAACGACAGAAGGATCAAATGATGCTCCTGTTGAAGAAACATATACAGTGGAACATGCAATGGGTTCAACTGAAATTACGGGTACTCCTGAGAAGGTTGTTATTTTAACAAATGAAGGAACAGAAGCATTATTATCTATGGGTGTTACACCAGTTGGTGCCGTACAATCTTGGTTAGGTGATCCTTGGTATGAACATATTACTGATAAAATGACAGATGTTGAAGTTGTTGGAACGGAAAGTGAAGTAAATGTGGAAGCAATTGCTGCTCTTAAACCAGATTTAATTATAGGTAACAAACTTCGCCAAGAAAAAATCTATGAGCAATTAAAAGCTATTGCACCTACAGTTTTCTCTGAAACTTTAAAGGGTGAATGGCAGGATAACTACAAATTATATGCTAAAGCATTGAACCGTGAAGATGAGGGTCAAAAAGTTATTGATGATTTTGAAGCTCGTATTGCCGAAATAAAAGAAACAGCTGGTGATAAAGTAAACCAAGAAGTATCTGTTGTTCGATTTATGGCAGGTAAAACTAGAATTTACTATAAAGACTCTTTCTCAGGAGTGATCTTAGAGAAGTTAGGGTTTGCACGTCCTGCAGTACTAGAGGAAGTATTCTCTGATAATCCGGAAGATCTATTTGCTCGTGAAGTAGGTAAGGAAGTTATTCCAAAAATGGATGGAGACATTTTATTCTACTTTACATATGCACCACCTGGTGATACTGAAGCAACAAAAACAGAAGAAGAATGGACAAAAGATCCACTTTGGCAAAACCTTGAAGTTGTAAAAGCAGAAAAAGCTTACAAAGTTGATGATGCTATCTGGAATACAGCTGGTGGGGTTCTTGCAGCTAACCTGCTATTAGATGATATTGAAGCAAAGCTTGCTGAATAATAAAGAGTGAAAGCGACTGACAATGTTAGTCGCTTTTTTTGTTTTTTCTAAAATGATTAGGGAAAAATAAAGGATATGACGTGAGAGAGGGTGAGGTACTTGCTTCAAGCAGCACTTTGGGGAGCGTTTGCTGGTTCACCTATTTTTTTCGGTGCATTAGTAGGTATCTTTACAAATCTCCCTAAAAAAATTACTGGATGGATTATGTCATTTGGGACTGGTGTGTTAATTGGAGCTGCTGCTTTTGAATTGTTAACAGAAGCTGTTAATGAAGGGGGTTTACAATCTACATCTATTGGTTTTCTAGTCGGTGCATTGATATTTACTTTATCTGAGGTTATTGTTTCCAAAAGAGGAGGAAGTGATCGAAAACGTTCAAAGAAGAGCAGTGAAAATCACTCTGGGATCACCATTTTCATTGGGACGATTATTGATGCGATTCCTGAATCTGTAATTATTGGTGTAAGCCTACTTGAGCAAGGAACAGTTAGCTACCTAATGGTTATCGCTGTCTTTATTAGCAATTTTCCTGAAGGATTATCAAGTACAGTTGGATTAAAAAAAGATGGTTATAGCAATAAGACAATTCTCACAATGTGGGTAATTGTTGTTTTTCTATCTTCTGTTAGTGCATTAATAGGCTACGGGTTGCTACAGAATACATCAGCAAATATTATTTCATTTATATCAGCTTTTGCAGCAGGAGGGATTTTTGCGATGGTTGCATCCACTATGATGCCCGAGGCCTTTGAAGAAGGCGGAGCCATTGTGGGTTTAATTGCATCTCTAGGTTTATTGAGTTCTCTATTTCTATCTCATTTATAGCTAAAAAATAAGAAAAAAACACTAATCAAAAGTGTAACGGGTTCTGTTTTGAAGTACAAAATACAAATTAACATTGCTTTTCGTATAGTCATTCGCACTATGATTAAAAAGCTTTTTTCAAGTAAATCAGCAAAGAAAAATGCTTGGAAACATTAATGCTCCAAGCATTTTTTATACCAAGATAAGTACCCGTTTAAGCAAATTTCCAACTCTTCGAGAATCGCATGGAAATAAGCTACTAAGCGGAGAAATTCCCCTTATTGAGAAAATAACATGAAAAATAGATTAAATAGACGGAAAGATTCCGCCTATTTAATCGAAAAAGACAAAAATGGACCATTTTACATTGCTTAACCGGAGAAATTCCGCTTATATCTCCAAACTGATTTCCATTCTTCATTCTAACCGGAAAAACTCCGCTTATTTATAAACTATTGGTTACTCAATTAAGGATAATCTGCTTTATTTATCCGCCTCTCAGACCATCATCCCCCCCTGATAGTTAAAATCATTTTTAGCACACCATTTGGAATAGCAATGAGCTTGCGAATTTTTATGCTGACAAATACTTATGTCACCATGTTAAAAATGGTTCGGAATTCTGGGCCTAGTTCCCTTCCATTTAATTAAACCCCATATATATCAATAAAAATAAGCAGTCTTATTCAGTAGCGAATAGGACTGCTTATTAGTTTGCTAATTTAGTTTTTGTATTCGGAAACCGAACCCGTTATCAAAAGTGACTAGTGGTTTTAATCATCCCGTTAAGATATCTTCCTGTGGATAACGGATTTTTTCTTTGGAAGGACTCGCGAGCGAGAACATTAACGTTAGCGGACCAATTTTCCCTAAAAACATAATAAAAATGATAATTTGTTTACCGGCAAACGTTAGCATGCCGGTTAATCCAGTTGAGAGACCGACTGTTCCAAAAGCTGAGACAACCTCAAACATAATATCCAGAAACGACGCTTCTTTCTCCGTGATATTTAATAGAAGAATTCCTAAAATGACAAAAACAATACTAATCATTGTGATAGCTAGTGCTTTTAAAATAAACGATGAATGGATTGTTCGTTTGGAAACAACTATATCATTTTTTCCTCTAAGAAATGTAACCGTTGCAAGTCCAATAACTAATGCAGTTGTTAGTTTGATTCCACCACCTGTGGAACCACTTCCTGCTCCGATAAACATTAAAATAATAATAAAAAAGATTGTTGTTTCATCTAAACCACCCATATCTATCGTGTTAAACCCAGCTGTTCGTGGTGAAACCGCCTGAAAATACGAAGCCCAAAGCTTATCACCCAGAGATAAATTACCTAGTGTTTGAGGGTTGCTGTATTCTACACAAAAGATAAAAAACATTGCAACAATGTTTAAGACCAATGTCCCTGTTAGCATTAATTTCGTATGTAGCGATAATTTTCTGTACGATCTTTTCTTCCATACATCAACGAGAACAGTAAAACCTATACCCCCGATAATAAATAGGAACGAAATAACAATATTTATGATTGGATCTCCAACATACTGAATTAAATTATCAGACCATAAAGCAAATCCGGCATTGTTAAAAGCTGATATAGCGTGAAAGAAGCTATAAAAAAGTCCTTTTGATAAACCATATTGCGGCACCCATCGTATTGCTAGAAACAACATGGCAATCATCTCAATAGTAATAGAAAAAATGAATAAGTACTTAACTAGCTTTATAATGCCACCTACTGAGGTTTGATTCAACGCATGCTGCATTAACAATCTTTCTTTTAGCCCTATTTTCTTTCCCAGCATGATAAAGATCAGCACAGCAAACGACATAATCCCAAGTCCGCCAACTTGTATTAAAAGAGCAATAATCAATTGACCAAATGTTGTAAAGGTTGTGCCTGGGTCAACCGTTGCTAATCCCGTCACTGTCATGGCCGACGTTGCAATAAACAAAGCATCAATCCATTTGATATGGTCATGTGTTGAAAATGGTAATTTTAAAAGTACTGTTCCAACCGTTATTGACACCACAAACACAACTATTAACAGCTGAGATGGATTTAGTTTAATAAATTTTTTCATGTTTACATCCCATACTCTTCGAAATCAACAATATCTTTATTTTTACCGATGATCAACAAAACATCTCCCAGCGTAATTTTCTCCTCAGCACCAGGTGAGACAAAAATTTCTTCCCCCCGTTGAATGCCGACAATATTACATCCATACTTTGAACGGATATCTAAATCTAAAAGTGTTTTATTACACAATTTTTTTGTAGCTACGACCTCAACCATACTGTACTCTCTTGATAATTCAATATAATCGATCATTTTTTCAGAAATAATATGATGGGCAATTCGTTTGGCCATATCTCTTTCAGGATGTATAACACGATTTACGCCAATTTTATCTAATACCTTTTGGTGGTAATCATTCTGCGCTTTTGCCCACACCTGCGGAATTCCTAATTCCTTTAAAATTAATGAAGTCAGAATACTTGCTTCAATATCATCACCAAATGATACAAATGCGTGATCCACATTTCGTACGCCTAACTGCTTTAGAATTGTTTCATCTATTGCGTTAGCTTTTACGGCATGCGTTGCATAGGCTGCATATTGCTGAACCTTTTCTTCACTTTTATCAATTGCAAGCACTTCAATCCCAAGCTCGTGAAACTCTTTCACGAGGCTTCCACCAAAACGTCCTAAACCAAATACAGCGAACTGCTTTCTCACCATAATTCCTTCTTTCAATATAAAAGTATAAAAGCTATTTTAGCTACCTTTATCGTTCAGTTAAGCTTGTAGCTGTCCATATTTTTGCACAAAAAAGACACAAAGGTACTGAACCCCTGTGTCTGTATTTAGGCACATGTTCATCCCTTCAACGCTGACGAGGTTAGCTGTCGGATTCGGGCAAAAGAGAATAGCCCTACAAACGCAAAAAACGTTTGATTCACCCCAAGTCATGTCTGACATCTTTCATGGGTCCCCCGCTCCTACTTATAGGATTAAGCGATTATTAATACTCTATTCGGTTTTTATGTTATTTCTATAAAAACTAGCATAAGCAAAAACTTAACGATTATGAATGTTATCTTACTCCTCTAAGTATTTGATCGTAAAGTATTAATTTTTGCTTAAAAAGACGAAATTGGAATAAAAAAACCCATTTAACCGCTTACACACCATTTTTACTTAGTCGCGCTTTTTATTTCGCATTTCTACATCCACCTATCAAAATAAAAAAGAGACAATCCAAATGGTTGTCTCCTTTTGCTTATTCTTTATTGTTTTTAACCGAAGAGTCGTCATCATCGATTAGACCCTTTGTTGCATTTTTAAATTCTCTTAATGTTTTACCAGCAGCTTTACCAAGTGCAGGTAATTTGTTTGGTCCAAATAATAATAGTGCGACAAAGATAATGAGAAAAATTTCTCCAAAGCCTAAGTTCATTATCGAACACTTCTTTCTAAAAGAATGATAGAAACTTCTACTAAATTATAATGGAATGCTTGGGAGAAAGCAAAATAGATTTAAGATGTTTTTCTCACTTGCACATAGAAAAATACTGATAAAAACAAAGCTAAAAATAACGAAGTGGGAACAAGAAGGAGCAGATGCTTATTTCCACTTTCTTTCTTTTTCACTTCTTCTGGTACTACAACTTCACTATCCATTTTTTGATTGGTTTCTACGCTTTTTATTTTTGTAAGCGGAATCTTTTTAATAGATCTGCCGTTGTCTCCGTTCATTTCAAGTTCACCGGTCGAAATGACTTCTTTCGTAATGGTTTCTCCTAAACGCTTTGTAACGTACTCATCTTGATTAAGCATATATATGTTATTTAAGTTATCTGTAAATTGTTCATTTGCCATAACCTTTTCAGTTTCAAAATTCTGGAACCCATAATCGAGCAATGTTTTTGTATCTTCATATGCCTGATTATCTGACATAGCATTTAATGTAACAGCTATTAAACTAATTTTTTCACGGGTTGCCGTTGTGACTAGGGTAAATCCTGATTCCTGTACAAATCCATTTTTACCACCAGAAATACCTTCATACTCTTTATCTCGAACCATTTCATGATGATTAACAATGGTTGTATCCCAAGTTTGACCGTCCCAAGCTAACTCACTAGTTTGAAAAATTCCCATAAATGTTTCATTTTTCATGGCATATTGAGTGATTTTTGCCATATCCTCAGCAGTTGTCATGTGTTCTGGATCATAAAGTCCATGAGGATTTTTAAATGTTGTGTGCTGTACGCCAATTTCCTCTTTTAAATAGGAATTAAAATCAGGAATAAACTCATCAATCGATCCACTTAAATGTTCAGCTATTGCTACACCTGCATCATTTCCAGAATTAATAACCAGACCTTGAATTAATTTCATTAAAGGAACCTGTTCACCAACCTCTAGGTATACACGTGTACCATCCACATTTCTAGCATTCTCACTAACTGTTACCATATCTTCTAAATGACCTTTTTCAATTGCATAGATCGCTGTTGCAATTTTCGTAATGCTGGCAGGCGCCATTTGTACCTGACTATTTTTTTCATATAGTGTTTGACCTGACTGGGCATCTAGTAGAATGACTGATTCGCTATAAAGTGGTAAATCTTGAGTCTCTATGGCATGAATACTATTTGGTATAAAGATTGTCCATACTAACAGAATGAAAAAAACATGTTTTATTTTGTTTTTTATCATGTTGTTACTCCTATCAAATTTAGTTCTATTCCATATTAGCATAACAAGACAAAGATTAAGAGAGCAATGTAAGGTTTTAGTAATTGATTCTTTATTATTGACTCTTTTAAAAAGACAGTATATACTTCAAAACTGACGAACGTAAGGAAGGTTGATTATGATGTCAGCAATTGAAATAAAACAGTCTGGTATTCAACAATTTGCTCAGCATGGTTATGATGGTACCTCACTATCATTAATTGCAAATGACGTTGGAATAAAAAAACAATCCATTTATTCTCATTTCGCAAACAAAGATGAATTATTTCTGACCATCTTAGATGAGGTTATTGAAGATGAGAAAAACTATATTCGCAACTACTTTTTAGAAAATGAAAAACTTGAATTAAGATCGAAACTTTATCATTTTTTGATAAATAGTTGTCAGCGGTATGAAAGAGAAGCTTCTATGAAATTTTTATTAAGAAACGGTTTTTTACCTCCTTCCCATTTACATGAGAAAGTGATGGAAATCCTTTATACCTATTATGATGAAGTTGAATTAATCGTTTTGAATCATTTACAAAGCCATCAGCCCGAATTAGTTTTTCCAATTAAAGAGGTGGCTGTTTCATATATCGGCCTATTTGATTCTTTGTTAGTCGAACTTCTATATGGTGGATTCGAACGTTTCCAGCGACGATTAAATGCTTGTTGGAATATTTACTGGAAAGGTATATCCAGCTAGAGGAGGATAAGACATATGAGTAAAAATTGGTTTCTTGTTTATTTTGCTGTTATTTTTGAAGTTAGTTGGGTAACCGGGTTAAAACATGCAAACAATACCCTAGCATGGATCATGACTGTCATATCAATTCTTATTAGTTTTTATCTATTGATTCAAGCAACGAAGCAATTGCCGATTAGCACCGTTTATGCGGTTTTCACGGGATTAGGAGCTACTGGAACTGTTATTATAGAACTTCTGTTTTTTAGTCATGAAATAAACTGGGTTAAAGTCGGACTTTGCGCAATCTTAATTGCTGGGGTTGTTGGCCTTAAAATGGTTACGGACGATCACCAAACTCCTTCTTCGAAAGGAGAGGTTTAATGATGGAATGGTTTTTCCTTATTTTGGCAGGTCTTTGTGAGGTTGCTGGTGTTGCGGCGATTTCCCGATTTAATAATCATAAAAATTTACTTAATGCTCTTTTTCTAGCTTTAGGCTTTGGAACTAGCTTTTTGTTTCTGACCATAGCTATGCAAACTATTTCAATGGGAACAGCTTATGCTGTTTGGACAGGGATTGGAACAGTAGGCAGTACATTATTCGGTATCTTCTTTTTAGGGGAGCCTGCTGGCTGGAAAAGATTATTATTTATCTCAATGATCATTTCAGCCACAATTGGTCTGAAATTTATACCGTCATAGTCATAGTCTATTGGAAAAACTTGGCTTATCGCCAAGTCCTAATGGTGAAAGCCTTAGTTTTCCTTATCCTATTATCCATAAAGTTATATAAAATTGGCAGTGCATCAGATGCACTGCCTTACCTTTACCTTCTAGGTTTCGTTGGATCACAATTTGGCTTTTCTGTATTTGAAGCTTCTGCAACCTTCATTAAGTAATAGCATTCTTCCCTCATCATATGATCAGCCATTAATGGTGAAAATGTACTGAGCATTTCATTATTTAATTCCATTTCTTCTATTTCCGCTAAAAATCCTCTAAATAATTCAATTTCCAGCTTTACCTCTTTATTCATTTTGGATAGTGCTGGAAAAGAGTCAACATTTGCTCGTAAATAGCCTGATAATTCTACTGCTTTTAAATAAAAGTCCTCAAAGTCTTTTGTAAAAACATCACTCTTTTGCTTTAATTGCTTTTCAGCTCTGTCTAATGTGTCTGAAATAGCTCCTGCATGACCTGCGGCATCTAACAACCACAATAAATGGTGATGAAGCTCATGAAAAATTGGCGGCTTTTCCTTCTTTTCCAAATAAGAAAGAACCAATAAATATTCCTCAAGCTCATTGACCATATGATTAATAAATGAAGGTGGAAGATGTATGTTAATTTTTCCAACGAGATGCCTTTCAATGATGGAGAGCTTAAACTCACGAAGCTCTTTTGCATATTCTTCAGCTTCTAATGTTAAGGCTACAAAGTTAGTTTGTTCTCTTGATTTATTTAATAATGTGTCAAATATATCTTGATATTGCATTGCCTTCTTAATATCCTCCTGCTCATTTACTGACAAAGCATTTAGAATAAACCGGGCATGATCTCCAAGAACTTGTAGCCAAAACTGATGTTCAAATGCTGCCGCTTGCTCATATGTTTTCATCTTCAGCCTCCCCTTTTGTTATTCCTTAAACTTTATGACTAAAGGGCTCGTATTAGTAAATAAACATGAAAAAAATCAGGTATATCCTCCTTGATGCAGAATATACATAACCATGTTCATACCAAATAATGAGGAGGGTTTCTTCATGTTTTATCACATCAAGGAACTACAATACAATGCGAAACCCGAGCGTCCAGATCCAGTTTATGCAAAAAAGCTTCAGGAAATTTTAGGTGGTCAATTTGGAGAGATATCAGTTGCGATGCAATACTTATTTCAAGGTTGGGGAACAAGATGTCCTGGTAAATATAAAGACATGATTTTAGATATTGGAACTGAAGAACTTGCACATGTAGAAATGCTTGCTGTTATGATTGGAAGATTACTTGATAATGCTCCACTCAAAGACCAAGAAGAAGCTGCAAAAGATCCAGTTATTGAAGCTGTTCTTGGGGGAATGAATCCACAGCATGCGATTGTTTCAGGTCTTGCGGCAATGCCTTCCGATAGTGTTGGGAACAGATGGACAGCCGACTATATTATTGCCAGTGGTAACTTATTAGCTGATTTTAGAGCTAACTTAAATGCTGAGTCACAAGGTAGACTTCAAGCTGTACGTTTATACGAAGCAACAGATGACCGTGGTGTTAAGGATATGCTGTCATTTTTAATAGCCCGAGATCGAATGCACCAAAATCAATGGTTGGCTGCGATTGCTGAGTTAGAGGCTAAGGAAGGAAAAACTGTACCTAGCACATTCCCTATTAATCTTGAAGCACAGCAATTTTCTTATAAATTTATGAATCTATCAAGAGGAGAAGAGAGTGCTAAGGGACGTTGGGCAAGCGGTCCTAGTATGGATGGTCAAGGTGTATTTGAATACGTTCAACACCCACAGCCACATGCACCAAAACCAATTCCACGTCCAGCACCACCTGTTTATCATGACACTCCTCCAGGAGCTTGTTAAAAAAAATGAGGCAATCGGTACATACCGATTGCCTCATTTTTTTTAGTTATAAATTAATGAAAAATATGTCTTTCCCAATACATCATAAGATCGTCTTCTTCCACTTTTGTCATAGATACCTTTTCTAGAACTTTAATAGAAGCAGTGTTTGTCTTTAAGCATTCTGCAAGCACCTTTTTAACCTTTCCCGACTTAAAGGCCCAATTAAGGAGTGCTTCTACCGCTTCAGTTGCATACCCTTGTCCCTGTTCTTCTCTCAATATTCCATATCCTACTTCAACAATACCGTTATCAGGTTTTCCTTTAAATCCAATATCGCCGATCAATTGTTCATCATCTTTTCGGAAAACTAGCCATACTCCCCAGCCTTTGAGATCAGAGTCTAATTCTACTTCTTCCAAATAGTGCTGAATATGTGGCCCTATCTCCATCTCCACGGGTAATAATTTCTCTTCACAAGGTTTGATCATTAGTCTGTTCGTTACAATTTCCATGTCTTTTCCTCTTCCCTTTACTAACTAGTTAATGACGAAGATAGCGGGAGAGTGATCGAAATGGTAGTCCCATTTGAATCACTGTTAATTTGTACTTCACCATCATGCTGCTTCACAATTTCATAGCTTACCATTACACCCAATCCAGTACCATTTTCCTTTGTCGTAAAAAATGGCTCACCTATTTTCTTAAGAATATCCTCTGGAATTCCTGGGCCCTGGTCAATGATTTTAATAATGACCGATTGATCTCCAACTTTTTCACTTTTAACAAAGATCATTCCACCATCGGTATAACTCATTGCCTCGATAGCATTTTTAATAAAATTAATAAACACTTGTTTTAATTTGTTTTCATCACATAAAACCTCTAATGAATCTTTTGAGAAAGACGTTTGAATATGTACATCATGGAGAATGGCCTGCGATTTTGTTAACGCAACTACATGCTGCAATATACTTTTTATATCTTTTTTGCTGTATTTATCAAGTTGTGGTTTTGCTAAAGCTAATAATTCGCTTAGAATGATCTCAATTCGATTAATTTCAGCTGAAATTACTGAGAAAAACTCTTGCTTATAGCTCTTCCCACTCTCCATTAACTGTAAAAAACCTTTTATAGCAGTTATTGGATTACGTATTTCATGCGCGATTCCTGCTGCTAATTGACCTGCAACAGAAAGCTTTTCAGAGTTAATCATCACTTCGTGTGCTAATTTCCTCTCAGTTATGTCTCTAATAATTAAATTAACGGCTCTATTTCCTTGAAAGATAGTTGGAATGGCTTTAATCTCAACATCAATTTCTTTGCCTGTTAATTGTAGAAATTTCTCCTCATAAAGATCTGATGCAACACCATCTTCTTCTGCTTCTTTCAAACATTTAATGAGATGGCTTTCATCTATATTTGGAATAAAGTCCTGAACATTCTTATTAATAACATCTTCTTTCTTTTCTCCTCCTAATAAGAATGATGCTTCATTATTCGCATAAACACGACCATCTTGGGTAATAATAACTCCATCAGGGGAATGTTCAATGAGACTTCGGTGTAGACGTTCACTTTCCTGCAGTTTTAATTTTTGATCATTAAATTTTGTAATATCCTTTGCAATACCATAAACGCCAATTACTTCGTTATCAACAATAATCGGTGAATTTGTTACTTCTAATTCCTTCTGCGTTTGATCCTTTGTATAAATCGTGCATTCATAATGCTGAAGATCACCGTTCAGTGTATTGTGAAAAACTTCGTCAACATATTCAAAACTATTCTTTACAAGAAGGTCATTGTAGCTTAAGCAATATAACTCTTCTTTCGAGTATCCCGTTAGTTCTTCACACACGTTATTCACTCTAATATAATTTCCTTCTAAGTCCATTGCATAGTAAGCTTCCTGCTTTAATTTTGCAAACTGTTGATCAAAAAAGCTACATTTCTTTATGAACTCTTCCAGCTTCTCTCTCTTTCCTTTATTCATTGTGCTGCTCATGATGTTCCCCTTCCGTCTCTATCTTCTAATTTATGTATGGATAAATGCGGGTGCTTATTTTATTATGTAATATTCATTACTACTGTCTATTTTAATTTTACACTATAAATTTTTCAAACTGTTCAATTTTTTAGAAAAGGTGGAAACAAATCAATAAAAAAAGGCTGAAGTTCCAATACATTTGGATGGTCTTCAACCTGACTTGAGATGCTTATGAAGGATCTACCTCATCATAAGATAAAGTAACAACCTTTGTAGAATCTCCTTGGTTAACTTCTTCCTCTGTTGCATTTTGGTTTAACTCTGGATCATCATCCATGCCTGGGGCAATCTGTTCATTATCGATTGGTTCATTTCTCTTCTTCATCTTAATCACTCCTTCCAATGATTAACATTCCCCTTTTGGAAATGAGTTTATTCAGGCAAAGATATAAATAAAAAGCCGACACTCCGCAATTGATCCGAGGGGGTTAGATCACTGCGAAAGTGTCAGCTGGTAAAGCATCTATATAAAGAGTTACAGCCATTCCTATTACTAAATTACTTTATGCATTTGTTGCATCTTTGTTTGTGAGCTTAATAGTAACGGTCATTTTTTCTCCTGCTCGGTAAAGAGTTACTTTTACTTCTTCACCAATTTCCGTTTCTGAATAGAGAAACTTTCTTAAATCACTAGAACTTGTGATTTTTTGATCGTTCATTGAGATAATCACATCTTGTTGCTTAAGACCTGCTTCATCTGCCGGTGATGCTGGTGAAACATTCCCAACAATAACACCTTCTGTCACTTCTTCAGGCAGACCCATGTTTTGTTGTAGATAATATTGTGGAACCTCACTCATCTCAACTAATCCTACCCCAAGGAAAGGACGTTGGATCTTGCCATTAGACAATAGCTCTTCAGCAATAGGAACAACATCGTTACTCGGAATAGCGAAGCCTAGCCCTTCTACACCGCTATCACTAATTTTCAAACTGTTAATTCCAATAACCTGTCCACTCATGTTTATTAATGGACCTCCACTGTTACCTGGATTTATCGCTGCATCTGTTTGAAGAACATCTAGTGCCCAATTACCTTCAGATGTTGTTACATCAATTGTCCGATCAATACCGCTTATGATTCCCTGTGTTACGGTTCTTGAGAATTCTTCTCCTAATGGATTTCCAATTGCGATCACATCTTCACCTGTACGAAGTTGTGTTGAATCGCCTAACTCTGCCACAACCTCGACATGCTCTGCATCAATTTTGAGTACAGCTATGTCAGTTAATGCATCCGTTCCGACTAGCTCTGCTGGAACTTTCTCTCCATTATAAAGAGTTACTTCAATTGATTGTGCTCCTTCAATAACGTGGTTATTTGTTAAAATATATCCTGCATCACCTTCTTTTTTAAAGATGAATCCTGAACCTGTTCCAGCTTCAACACTTTCTGATGAGCTGTTAAAGAAATCCCTGCTTGTTTGTGTTTGCATATTCGTAATCCCTACAATTGCTGGCGTTAGGCTATCAACGATATCAGCAATAGAGCTTGAGCCTGTAGATAACTCTTGTGTTGAGACATTAGGAGCAGAATCAATATTTTGAGTAACAGCTTCAACTGCAGCAGTATTTTGTTCTACTGCCGGTTGTTGTTGCTCCTGTGTATAAGTCGTCACACCTAACACTAAAGCTCCACCAACAATACCACTTAGCAGTGAAGAGAAAACTGGCTTGATACTTTTTCTTGTTTTTTTCTGTTCGCGTGTAATTTCTGTTTGATCATAATATCCCATATTCTTTCCTCCTATAATAATCAATCGTTTTCTTTTATATAAATCAGTGAAATGCTTTAGATACCTTGAGAACTTACAAACCCACCAATAATGAGCAAAACAAACAGAAGGGAAACACCTGTAAAAATTAGAGCTCTCATTTCATTATCTCCTTTTATCGCGTACACCTCATGTGTTCGCTTTTTTGCTTAACCTAACTATATGACAAGAGTTTGGGATAATAATGAGAGAATTGTGGGAAATTGTGAAATTTATCAACGTTTCAAATTGAACGTTGTATAATAGCGATGAAAGGAAGTGACACAATGAGTTATAACGTATACCTAGTCGAGGATGAACAGAACTTAAATGAATTGTTAACCATGTATCTCAAAAATGAAAAATGGTCTGTTACCTCTTGCCTAACTGGGTCCCAAGCAAGAGAGCTAATAGACAAGCCACCTCATTTATGGATCCTGGATATTATGCTTCCTGATATTGACGGTTATCAATTAATTCGTGAAATAAAAGCAGCAACACCTAACGTTCCTGTTATTTTTATCTCTGCTAGAGATGCTGATATTGATCGTGTTTTAGGGCTGGAGCTTGGTAGTGATGATTATATTTCAAAGCCTTTTTTACCGAGAGAACTAGTCATTCGCGCACAAAAGCTATTATCAAGAACATATTTTGAGGAATCAAATGAAGCTAGTAAAGTCATTACTCTTACTCCCTATGAAATAGACGAGCAAGTAAGAATCGTTTACTTAAATAAAGAAGAAGTTAACTTAACATCAAAAGAATTTGATTTACTTCAATTGTTTTTACACAATCAAGGTCAGGCTTTTTCTAGAGAGCAAATTCTAACGAACATTTGGGGAGAAGATTATTTCGGAACAGATCGAGTTGTTGACGATTTAGTCCGAAGACTAAGAAAGAAAATGCCGGAACTAAAACTAGAAACAATCTATGGATTTGGTTACAGGATGCTAAAAGGATGAAAAATAAACCGTTAGCCTTTCAAATTTGGGTAGTATTCTCAGGCATTCTCTTAGTGATTTCATTATTATTAGTGATTTTTTTCCCAACCACTTTACGAAGCTTTTTCACAAAAGAGATTTATAAAACGATTGAAAATGAACAACTTGTATTAATGGAATATGGTAATCCTGGAAACAGTCTGCAAAATGGCAAACAAAAAGACCGTACTGTTTCTCATTGGTTCTTACCTATTCAAAGTCGTTACTATTTTTATGATGATGAACTTCCAGCTAATTTTATCCGTCAAACACAAGATTTAGCTGCACAGCAAACAGCATCTAGTGAACGATATGAAAAGAATCTACGGAATCAAACACTTTTTTATGTGATTCATAAGATAACGATCAACGGTGAGCCGAGTTACTTATTATCCTACTCATGGGATTCTTATCGGAACGATCTCGTATTTACCTTATTTCGGCAGCTCATGATTGTAATGGCGGTTGTCTTTTTATTTAGCTGGATACCATCGATTTGGCTTGCAAGGTATTTATCAAAACCACTTGTTAAGCTTGAAAAGCATGTAAAAGATATTTCTGAGCAAGCCTGGCACGAACCAGTTGAAGTAGACCGAAACGATGAAATTGGAAAGCTCGGACACATGATTGAAAAGATGCGTCAGCACCTTGTAAGGAAAGATGAAGCCCAGCAAACGCTGCTTCAAAATATTTCACATGATTTAAAAACACCTGTTATGGTTATCCGAGGGTATGCGAGATCTGTTAATGACGGGATTTTCCCAAAAGGTGATCTTTCCAGTACAATGGATGTTATTGAAGATGAATCAGAAAAGCTTGAGAAAAAAATAAAAGATTTACTTTACTTAACAAAGCTTGATTTTCTATCCACAAGAAAACCGAAAAAAGCTCCGTTTCGCCTCGATATGCTTATACACGAGGAAGTGGAACGAATTAAATGGGCAAAACCCGAACTTACTTGGAATTTAAATGTTGAAGACGCAACAATTATGGGGGATTCAGAGCAGTGGGAAAAGCTGCTGGAAAATCTACTTGAAAATTCCTTACGTTATGCTGAGACAGCCATTTCAATATCAATGTCAAAATCAGAACATTATCTTACTTTAAGCTTATGGAATGATGGACCGCCTATTGACAAAGAGATCATTGGACAGCTTTTTGAACCTTTTCAAAAAGGACAAAAAGGAGAATTTGGAATTGGATTGAGCATTGTTAAACGTATTGCAGATTTGCATGAATCTAAGGTGTGGGCAGTAAACGAGAGAAATGGAGCTGCTTTCTATATAGAAATTCCTATAGGCTGATCGTAATAAGGAGATCTAACTCAGATGTTAGATCTCCTTTTGGATTATTTAGGGTATGTCATTTCTTCTGGCTTCACATATTGATCAAATTGATCTTCAGTTAATAGCTCCAATTGTAAAGCAGCTTCTTTTAATGTTAATCCTTCTTTATGAGCTAGCTTAGCAATTTTTGCTGCATTTTCATAGCCAATATGAGGGTTTAGCGCGGTAACGAGCATTAATGAATCTTTCACATACTTTTCGATGACTGGGATATTGGCCTCAATCCCAACTGCACAATTATCATGAAACGAAACAATTCCATCTGAAAGGAGTTGTACTGATTGTAAAAAGTTATAAATGATAACCGGCTTAAAAACATTCAGCTCAAAATTCCCCTGACTCGCTGCAAACCCAATGGCAGCGTCATTTCCCATTACTTGAACAGCAACCATCGTTAGCGCTTCACTTTGAGTTGGGTTTACTTTTCCCGGCATGATAGAGCTTCCTGGTTCATTTTCTGGAATTATAATTTCGCCAATTCCACATCTTGGCCCACTAGCTAACCAACGAACATCATTTGCAATTTTCATTAAGTTAGCAGCCAATGCCTTTAACGCTCCATGAGCGTATACCGTTTCATCATGGCTTGTTAAGGCATGAAATTTATTAATTGAAGATTGAAATCTCTCATTTGTAAAATCACTTATTTCTTTTGCCACACGATCACCGAACTCAGGGTGGGCATTAATACCAGTACCAACAGCTGTTCCACCTATAGCTAAATTTTTCATATAGGATGTGGCTTGCTGAATCATTTCCTTCGTTTGCGAAAGCATATGTGTCCAGCCACTGATTTCCTGGCCCAACGTTAATGGTGTCGCATCTTGCAAATGAGTACGTCCAATTTTCACAATGTCCTCAAATCTCTTCTCTTTTTCAATTAACGTAGCATGCAGCTTATCAATTGCTGGTATAAGCTTACTTTCTACTGCTAAAACTCCGGCTATATGCATAGCAGTGGGAAATGTGTCATTTGAACTTTGACTCATATTCACATCATCATTTGGATGAATAGCTTCTTCTATTCCTTTTTCCTTCAAAAGCTCATTTCCTCTTCTGGCTACAACTTCGTTAACATTCATATTACTTTGTGTGCCACTACCTGTTTGCCATACAACAAGGGGAAAATGATCATTTAATTTTCCTTCTATGATTTCGTCACAAGCCTTAATAATTGCCTCTGCCTTTTCTTTATGTAATTTTCCAAGTGAATCGTTTACAATTGCAGCACTTCTTTTTAAAATGGCAAACCCAGTAATAACCTCGTTCGGCATCTTTTCTCCACCAATTTTAAAATTTTGCTTGCTGCGCTGAGTTTGTGCTCCCCAATACTTTTCAGCTGGTACTTGAATCTCTCCCATTGTGTCTTTCTCTACACGATAATCCAACTAACACACCTCCGAAAAATAAATTCACTTCACTTTCTATTTTATGGGTTTTTAGGTTATTTTAAAAGTAATGACACTTTTTGTTAGTTTCATATAGTAAGCAAAGAATTTAATATTATTTCATATGAATTAAATTTTAAATAAATTTTTTCTTAAATCTTAGTTTATTCATTAGACAAACTAAGAGTTGGTTGTTATAATAAAAAACAGTTAATGATCATTTACTAAGTTCGCCATGTTGTGAAAGCGATAACAGCACGATCATACTCAAACAGAAGGGAGTCCAATAATAGAGCAAATATCGTAATTCAATCTACTAATCTAGCTATGGATAGAATCTTAAATTGATGTTCTATGAAAAATGTGTTTTATATTTACTACATAATTTCAATTTTTAAGAAAGGAGAATAGAGGAATATATAGTTAAAAAGTAATTATCTATACGATCTAATTAAAGCGTTATCATTCCTCTTAAAATTATTATGAAAAAACAAAATTCAATTTATATAATTGCTATTACTCTTGTAGCTACACTTGGTGGTTTACTTTTCGGTTATGATACAGCTGTTATATCTGGGGCTGAAAAGTCTCTAGAAGCGTATTTTATTGATAGCCTCGGACTTGATACCTTTGTACATGGAGTCACAACATCTAGTGCACTAATTGGTTGTATTATTGGTGGACTTATTTCTGGTTATTTTGCTTCTACCTTTGGTCGAAAGAAGTCATTATTAATCGCAGCAGCACTGTTTATCGTTTCGGCATTAGGCTCAGCTTACCCTGAATTTTTATTTTTCACAAAAGGTGAACCGTCTATATCTTTATTAGTTACTTTTAACATTTACCGAATTATTGGAGGTATTGGTGTTGGCCTGGCTTCCGCAATCTGTCCGATGTACATCGGTGAGATCGCTCCAGCGAATATTCGTGGTCGATTAGTTTCATTTAATCAATTTGCCATTATTTTTGGGATGCTAGTTGTATACTTTGTTAACTGGGGAATTGCTAAAGGTCAATCATTAGCATGGATTAACGATCTTGGCTGGAGATATATGTTTGCATCAGAGGCAATTCCAGCTTTACTATTTGCCGTATTTTTATTATTTGTTCCAGAAACACCTCGTTACTTAGCTATGAAAAAACAAGATAGTAAAGCCTTACAAATTTTAGAGAAAATTAACGGATCATCTGAAGCAAAATCAATTTTATCTGAAATTAAGAAAACGGTTACGATCCCTAAAGATAAGCTATTTTCATATGGAAAACTAGTCATTGTTATTGGGATTTTATTATCTATATTTCAACAATTTGTTGGAATCAATGTTGCTTTGTATTATGCTCCTCGTATTTTTGAAAGTATGGGTGCTGCTAAAGATGCTTCTATGTTACAAACCATTGTAATGGGACTTGTTAATGTAGTGTTTACGGTTATAGCCATTTTAACGGTTGATAAGTGGGGACGTAAGCCACTCTTGATTATTGGATCAATCGGAATGGCATTAGGAATGATGGGTGTTTCTACTATGGCATTTACAGGTGTAATCGGAATCAGCACACTTATTTTCATTATAATATATACTGCTTCATTCATGATGTCTTGGGGACCTATTTGCTGGGTATTAATCTCTGAAATATTCCCTAACAAAATTCGTGGGCAAGCAGTTGCTATTGCAGTTGCAGCGCAATGGGCTGCCAATTATTTTATCTCTTCTACGTATCCAATGATGATGGAATATAGTGGTGGTTTAACATACGGGTTTTACGGCTTAATGAGTATCCTTTCAGCAATTTTTGTTTGGAAGTTTGTTCCTGAAACCAAAGGTAGAACATTAGAAGATATGGAAAATATATGGATTACAAAGCAAGATAAATATAGTGCATAAAAAACAGGCGTTGGCTCAGACCAACGCCTGTTTTTTGACTTTAAATCGCCTGCAAACCAGCTTGATTCAAGAAATTCCAAGGTTTATTATAATGCGGCTGGAAGAAGAAATCGACGAAGCCTAGCTCATCCATTGTCATGTTATTTTGAATACAAACAGATAACGTATTGATAGACTGTGTCACATCGACTTTAGACATAACCTGAGCCCCGACTATTCGTTTCGTGTCTTCCTCATACACTACTTTCAGCATAATGTCTTCAAATGTAGGCATAAACTCTGGGCGGTCATGCTCTAAGATTGTGATACTTTTCACATTCAATCCCATACGAAATGCTGAAGCTTCAGTTAATCCTGTTGTTGCAATGTTTTGATCATAGATTTTTATACCTGAAGTTCCTTGTGTTCCCATATATCTAATCGTAGGTTTCACTAGGTTTTTTGCCACCAATGTCCCCATACGAACTGCATTTGTCGCAAGTGGAATATAGGCATAATCACCTGTTGGGTTGTAACGAATGGCACAGCTATCTCCAGCAGCAAACACATCTTTATGACTTGTTCTCATATACTCATCAACTTTTATTGCACCATTAGTAAGCATATCGACTTGTCCCTTTACTAATCCGGTATTCGGCTGGAATCCGATACATAAGATAACTAAGTCAGCGTCATAATGACCTTTAGTTGTTTCAACAGCAGACACCTTTCCTTCTTTTCCTGTGAAGCGTGTGACTGTTTCTCCTAATGCTAGACGGATATCTCGATCTTGAAAATCCTTTTCTACTATATTTGTAAATGGTTCATCTAAATATTTGCTTAAAATTCTTTCTTCTCCATCAATAAGTGTTACATTCTTACCACTCATTTCAAAAGCTTCAACCAACTCGATCCCGATATATCCTGCACCTACAACAACAATGTTTTGTGCATCCTTTGCTTTTTCAATAATTGTGTTGGCATGGTGGAAGTTCTTACATAAAAGGACATTCTCCATGTTAATTCCTTCTATTTTCGGTATGACTGGCCAAGAGCCTGTTGTCATGACAAGCTTATCAAACGTATCTTCAACTTTTTTATTCGTTGTAAGATCACGAGCCTCAATTGTTTTCTTTTCAATATTAATATCTAACACTTCATGCTTCAATTTCATCTTTACGCCGTGCTTTTCTAATTCTTCAGGAGAACAATAAAATAAACCATTAGGATCTTTCACTACTCCGCTAACATGTAAAGCAATCCCACAAGATAAAAAAGAAATATTGTCATTTTTTTCATAAACCGTGATCTCTGCCTCAGGGTAAAGCTTCATCATATTTGAAACAGCAGCAGTGCCGGCGTGTGTACATCCAATAACAGCAATTTTCATTTCGTATTCCTCCTAAAATATATTGTGAAGTTTTTCACATATGTTTGTGAAATATTTCACATTCACTTGATGTCTTTATTATATTTTACTTATTTCAAAAATACAATACTTTTTTGTGAAGTTTTTCACAATCTTATTTAAAAAGGTGCAGCCTCCTGCTTTAGTGAGGTTGCACCTTTTTAAACTTTTGATTCTATTCCTGCTCAAGATCGATTGTTAACCCTTCGACATACTTACGATTCAATAACTTTTTCTTCTTTCTTACATCTTTTGCATCAAAAACCTGGTCCATGTCATATTCATCTGGATACAGTTCCTCCGCTTGGATAAAAGGCTGAACTCGCTTGTGATTAAGCGTCATTTTTTCTCCCTTTACAATTAGCTTCATTTCTCCAATAGCATTGGCTGTCATTTCAACAATTCCCTTTGTTTGAAGGTGAGGAATCCAAACTGCATCCCCTATTTGATACTTCCCTGTATGCTTTTCACTTCTTACTTTTTCTATTTTACGTTCAGATTTTTTCCTATTCTTTGTTTTTGGAACAATCATTACTTTCTCTGTTGAACGGGAGTTGGAAATCTCTTTTGCTCGGTTAATAATATTGGCGGGCATACCAAGCTTCTGCGCAATAGAAAATGCCTGACTATCCCCTCCTTTACCTACAATCAGTTTATAAAGAGGCTGAAGAGTATGGATATCAAAATCCATTGATCCATTTTGAAAGCCTTCTGCTTTTTCGGCATAATCTTTTATTTCACTATAATGGGTTGTAGCAATTAGCATAGCACCTGAGTTATAGATTTCTTCTAGTATAGAAATGGCTAATCCCATTCCTTCACGTGGATCTGTACCTGAGCCAATCTCATCTAAAATAACAAGAGTATCTTCACGTGATTGTCTCAAAATATCAATCACATTTCGAATATGTGATGAAAACGTGCTTAATGAATGCTCAATGCTTTGGTGATCACCAATATCAACAAAAATGTTTTTAACAATGCTAAAAGTACTAAAAGAGTCAGCTGGTACATGAAGACCTGATTGAACCATCATTGATAACAAGCCAACCGTTTTTATTGTGACTGTTTTACCTCCTGTGTTAGGACCTGTGATAACAAGCGCCATATATTCTTGGCCTAATGACAAAGTTAAAGGTACAGCATTCAATCCTAATAAAGGATGTCTGGCATTGATAATTTCGAAGCCCTCATACTGCTTTATTTGGACTTCACTTCCTTTCATCAATTGACTTAACTTTGCTTTAGCAAAAATAAAGTCATAAGATACCATTCCTTCTATATTAATTAGAAGTTCTTGTTTGTATGAGGCAGTAAGATCTGTTAAGTGGCCCAAAATCTTTTGAATCTCCACCTCTTCTTCAACTTTTAAATAGCCAAGCTCATCTTGAAGTTTATTTAGATCATGCGGTTCCATAAAAACGGTTTGCCCACTTGATGATTGATCGACTATTGCACCTGAAAACTTCCGCTTGTATTCATTTTTCACTGGGACAACATACCGTCCATTCCTTACGCTAACAACTTGTTCCTGAAGATAAGTTGAAAAAGATTTCATGACTTGCGTTAGTTTTGATTTAATCTTTTCTTCAATTGTGATGATCTTGCCTCTGATCTTTGTTAATGAACGGCTAGCATAGTCATCTACTTGATTGTTTCTTATACAACGTGAAATTTCATCAGCCAAATCAGACAGTTCATACAAAGAATAGGCATATGAACTTATTGTGGGTGCATGGTATTCCTGCTTGATCATAAACCTTTTGATTTTCTTCACACTGTCTAAAAAAGCTCCTAAAAATTCAAATTGCTCTGGAGTTGGCATATATCCTTTATCAACTAGTGTAATGATTTGTTCAACACCGTGGAGGGAATGCACAGGGATACTCGATGATTTTTCAATAATAGTGCAAGCTTCTGTTGTTTCATTTAACCATCTTTTTATTTTCCCTTCATCAGTGATCGGTGTTAGTTCTTTAGCTCTTTGCTTGGCTTTTTCACTCATAGCAAATTTACTGAGTAGGTCTAAGACTTTGTTAAATTCTAAAACTTCAATTGTTTTGTTGTTCAATGGTTTGAACCTCCGTATATTTTTTATTTTAAATTAAAGTAAAAGCTGTTTTTGGGCTTTTAATGTTATTAAAAGTGAGAACTTGGTCGTTCCATTTTGCTCCAGACACTTGCTTTCCGCGGGGAGGAAGCTAAGCCTCCTCGGCTTTGCCTGCGGGGTCTCGGCCTTTCCTCTACCTCCCACAGGAGTCAAGTGTCTTCCGCTCCATTCCACTCTCATTTTAAAAATAGTTACTAAAACAACATCTTTGCTAAAAACAGCCAAAATAAAAAGAGGTGATGAACAATGGTTGTTCATCACCTCTTAAAACCTCTGCATGTGCCTAGGAGTCTACACTTAAGAACAAATGACTTAATGCCATTTGTTTTTTTGTAAACATAAAAATCCGTACTTAAACAAGCACGGATTTATCCACGAGCACTATGCTAAGAGATCGTAAATTGTGTACATAACCGTTTTTGTTCTTAACTGTCTACATGGGTACACTTTAATAAACCTTTCAATTTGAAAAGTTTTTAAAAGCTTTTACATGTAGATGAAGTATTTACTTCGATTAGTTAAGAACAGAAACCCTCACAAAACACATCTCCTAAAATATAATTACTTATAAAATATCAGAATCTAAAGTGAATTGTCAATATAAGGTTATTTAATTAAAGCCCTTTTCGAATTTCCTCCACGCTTTTTCCACCTAGGAAGGCGTGACCAGCTTTTATATTCATGATTGTCTCAAAACCTGATTTTTGATAAACTTTCTCTACTTGTTCGTTTATTGGGAAAACCCAAAAACGTTCAACATTTTTCTTTTTTACTTCTTCCTGAATGTAATGGATAAGTTGCCCTATTAAACCTTTTCCACGATATTCTTTCAATGTAGCCACACTCTCTAGCCTTGCATTTTGTTCATGAAAAAATACACAAGCTGTTGAACAAGGAACTCCATCATATTTTAATAGATAATGTGTATAGCACTTTTGTGCAAATTCCTCTTTAAAGGCATTTTCTCGAATACTGCCACCTAACTCTTGGATTTGGCACTCGATCTCAATAGCAGCTTGCATATTTTTCGTTGTTACTTTTTCAATCGTCACTTTTGGATCAACAGCAATCTCAACATTTCTCTTCCATAATTGAACAGGACTCTCAAATTCCTCAAATCTAAAACCCTTATCTTTTAATACAGTTAAAAATGCTTTCTGCTTTTCATAATTTGTTAAATAAAATCTTGGAATAATGTTCTTGCTTTGATAAAAATCAATGACTTCATTTATGATCTCTTCTGTATTACCTTCATATGATGAAAGATTTGCATGATTCGCATCATAATAGGTTGGTTGATTTTCATTATAAAAAAGATAGCCCCAGCTCTTCTCAAGCTTCGTTGAAAAAGATGATAGATAAGCTATATCCAGTTGATGAATATATGTTTCGATCATAATATATTCCCCACGTTCCATTTAAATTAAGGTGTCGCTATCCTCATCATATAGCTTTTAATAGAAACATTCTACTGATTTTTTGTATCACATCACTCATAACTCCATATTAAAGCTGGTATAATTTAAAGCGTTATCAAAGGAGGAATCTTCATGTCTTTTTTACAACAAGTTTCTCAATCTGAGAAAGCACCGATTAAAACGCGTTTCTTTTATGGATGGGTGATTGTCGCCATTGCTGCGGTCAGCGTTTTTTTCTCAGGACCTGGCCAAACTTATTCCATATCTCTTTTCATTGATGAATACATAAAGGACTTTGATTGGAGTCGTTCGACAGTCTCTTCTATTTATTCGGCCGCCACTTTACTTGCAGGACTTTTACTATTTCTTATTGGTCGTTTAATCGATAAATATGGTCAGCGAAAAATGGTGGTTATTATTTCGATTATGTTAGCTATCGCATGTTTTTGGAACGCAAATGTTACTAATATGTTTATGCTTTTTGTTGGATTTTTTCTTATCCGTTTATTTGGTCAAGGGTCCATGACCTTGCTACCCAACACATTAGTCGCACAATGGTTTATCAAATATCGGGGACGTGCCTTTAGCTTCATGGCAATCGGCGGTTTTATCAGCTCTGCCTCCTTTCCGATTCTTAATGCTTGGCTAATTAAACACTATGATTGGAATACAACATGGCTTGTTTGGGGGACTTTACTAGTAATCTTCTTTATACCGCTTGCCTTTTTCTTTATTCGCAATAAACCGGAGGACATCGGGATGTTACCCGACCATACTAGTGTTATAAACCAAAATCAACGTTCATCTGGTGAGAATCAACCTGAGCTCGAAGAAAATTGGACACTGCAAGAGGCAAGGAAAACACTCTCCTTTTGGCTCCTGCTTTTTTGTGTGGCCATTCCCGCTTTAGTGAATACCGGGTTAACGTTTCATCTTGTTTCAATTCTTGGGGAGGGTGGAATAAAACCAACAACAGCGGCAATGATTTTAAGCTTAATGGCCATTATCGGCTTTCCTATTTCCTTTATATCCGGCTTTCTTCTAGAACGAGTAAAGGTTAATATTTTGTTAGCAGCTGTTTTTATTGGTGAAGTGATTATGATTATCCTTCTTCTGTTTACTGATAGCTTTTTAATGGCTATCATTTTCGGAGTAATCTGGGGAATTACCGGTGGACTTGAACGAATTACACTTGCTGTTGTATGGCCATCCTATTATGGTCGGACACATATTGGAAGTATTAAAGGTCTTGCCATGACTGTAATGGTCATTGGCTCAGCTTTTGGTCCCCTCCCTTTTGGTGTAGCCTTTGATTTTTTCAAAGGTTATGAGGAAATCTTGCTATTTACTTTGATATTACCTATTGTCGCAGTAATTGCCTCTTTATCTGCTAAGCAACCTGTAAAGAAGCAACTCACGAACTAAAACATCCCTCCTTTTACGGGGGGTTTTCACTTATTTTTCACCTTATCATGCTAAAATACGTTAAAATGCTTTCTTGAGAGGAGTTTCATAAGTGAATTTATTATTAGCCGAAGATGATGTAAAGCTTGGTGAGCTTACTACATATATGTTAAAAAAAAAGGGAAAATATCAAGTTGATTGGGTGGAGAATGGTGAAGATGCTTATGACTATGCAATAGCTTCACACTATGATGTCATTATCTTAGATTGGATGATGCCTAGAGGAGACGGAATTGAGGTTTGTAAAAAGTTACGTGTTGAAGGTTATGGTGGGGCCATTTTAATGTTAACAGCAAAAGATGCGATTCAGGACAGGGTGATGGGACTTGATGCAGGTGCAGATGATTATCTTGTTAAACCTTTCGAAATTGAGGAATTATTAGCGAGAATAAGAGCATTAGGTCGCCGCAATTTTTCTCCAATACGTGAAGAAGTTCTTAAACTGGATGAACTTATTCTTAATCGCACAAGTCAAACACTTCAAGTTGATCAACAGATTGTTCAATTAACACCTCGTGAGTATCAGCTACTGGATTTATTAGTGCAAAATAAAGGACAAGTTCTTACACGAGACATTATTTATGATCGAATCTGGGGAACCGAAACAGATGTTTCCTATAAAACGATAGATGCAACAGTAAAGCTGCTTCGTAAAAAACTGTCTTCATTTGGAAAAGGCGATTGGTTGCAGAGCATAAGAAGAGTTGGCTATAAGCTTGAAACGTAATAAAAGAGATCTATTTATGAAAACACAACAAAGCTTAACTGTAAAATACAGCTTACTTATCCTTCTGTTCTTACTACTGTTTATTACCATTTTATATGCTATTGTGTATGTATGGTCAACAACAGCTGAGAAAAATGAATTAAGGGAAATGGCTCTTCAAGAGGAGGACATCATTGAACAGCTTCTTTCATTTAACAATGGTCCTAATACTCGTATAGATGAATCACAGTTTATGTCAGTAAACAGTAATCAACTCTTCTTTTATGTTGTAAATAATCGAGGAGAATTAATTTTGCAAAATGAGCAGCTCTCTTTACTTAAAGGTAAATTTCTTCCTTTAATAAATGATTGGCATCCTAATGATGAGCAAATCAAGACAGAGGCCGTGAACATTGATGAGAAATTTATCAGAGAAAGTAGAGGTCGAGATAAAGAGGAATTTTCAGCTTATACTCCTAAGGAGCAAAATCTGAAAGTCATGATGATTGCTATGCCAATTTACGATCGTAATCAGCTAGTTGGATATCTTTATATCGGTCAAAATATTACGGATTTATCAGATCTATTAAGGGGTTTAATTATTATCTTGGGAATCACTGCACTTATTTTTTCTGGTATTGCTTTTTACTTTAGCCGAGTTATGTCAAGACGAGCAATGGTGCCGATCAGCACAGCATTTAGAAGGCAGCAGGAATTTGTCGCAGATGCATCACACGAGCTCCGAACTCCGTTAAGTGTCATGATGTCTTCTCTTGACATCCTTGAAATGGAGGATGATCAGAGAAACAATATGTCCTCAAGGATGATCGGCAATCTAAAGGATGAGGTAAAACGAATGACAGGCTTGGTTGGCGATCTCCTTCTGTTAGCGCGCTCTGATACAGATGATCCACACGCGATTTCATTTGAGGTTTTTGATATACAGCCTGTTGCGGACCGAACTGTGCAAGCTTTTGAGCCTCATGCTCTTGAGAAAAATATACAGCTTGAATTTGAAGGGGTGTCCTCTCTTACAATTTTCGGTAATAAAGAACGAATAACTCAGTTACTCTACATACTTCTTGATAATGCTATAAAATACTCACAGCAAAATGGCAGGGTTCAGTTATCGATTTCCTCTGAAAAGGATTCTGCCGTCATTTCTGTTTCAGATGATGGGATTGGTATGGATGAAAAAGAACTCCCACATATCTTTGAACGCTTTTATCGAGTTGATAAAGCAAGAACAAGACAGCATGGAGGTCATGGACTAGGCTTATCCATTGCGAAATGGATTGTTGATCTACATAATGGAAAGATTTCTGTTATAAGTAAATTGAATGATGGAAGCACGTTTATCGTGAAATTACCTTTAAAAAGCAGCATGTAGGGTGGAAACTCCTGCAAGCTGCTTTTTATTTATTTGACTAAAATCCCCCCCACTTACCCTGCATTGTAGTCTTGATGGTTTATCCACGATTCGATTTGCATAAAAAAAATTCCTCTCGGCTCTATTTTTCACCGTCTTTTCACCAAACTCTATTAAATTAATATTCATAGCAAGGCATGACACATCAAAAGGAGGTGAATGGATATGAAAAAGAGTCCTTTATTTTGGATAGGATTAAGTATTCTAGCTCTCGTTTCTGTCACGATTGTATTGAATGTAATTGGTCATTTCTTTCATACCTTACATTATATACAACCACATATGGGATATGGACGTGGTGGTGGATCTCATACTTTTTGGTTTTACGGTTACCTAAATAACCTGAATTTCTTGCCCTTCCTTTTTCACATAGGATTAATGATGATTGGTTGGTGGATTTGGAAAAAAGCAGATGGTAGAACCGTCAAGAGGTGGGTTGGAATTCTTTTGCTAACGATTGGATTGTTTTCAATCCTACCATTGCTTTTAGCAGTTCCAATTTTATTCATTGCCGTTTATTTCACTACAAAAAATAAGAAATCAACTGCAGATTACAAGTATGAGCCGACTATTTTTACGTACTCAACTTACCCCTCAACAAATAACATTCTTGATGAATGGGAACGCTCGACTAAAAAGGAGGAAAACAAATAATGGGTATTTTTAAACGAGTAAAAACGATTGCTTTAGCAGATATGAATGATGTGTTGGACAAGCGGGAGGATCCTATTAAAATGGTCAAGCAATATAGTAGAGACCTTGAAGTTGAGCTGGAGAAAGCACAGGCTGCATTAGCGAATCAACTTTACTTAGAGCAGAAGCTTGAGGCTCAAATTAAACAAGTGAAACAGACAATTGAAGACCGTAAAAGACAAGAGCAATTAGCTCTAGAAAAAAACAATGACAACATGGCTAAACTAGCGATTCAAGATCGTCTAGATTCAGAAAAGCAGCTAGCCCTTTTAGAAGATCAGTTTTTGTTCATTCAAAATCAAACAAACCAAATAAAAGCTCAAGTCATTACTTTAAAAGAAACTTATGCAGATCAAAAAAATCGCCAGTCCTTATTAATCTCTAGGGCAAATGTTGCTAGTACAACAAATACAATTAATAGTAAAGTCTATTCTTTTCAGTCTAAAAATATTGCGAACGAATTTGCTAGAATGGAAGACAAGGTCTTACACCTAGAAGCTGTAGCAGCAACACATGATTACTTATCAGAAAAGACCGCCCTATATGAAAAAAGCAGTTCTATTGAAGTTGAAGAAGAATTTCTTAAAGCCAAAGAAGCACTGAACAAAAAAAGTGAGTAAAAGTTACAGGGGCCGCTATCGACAGGCCCCTTTACTTTTTACAATTACAGTACATCATACCCCTGATCTTCAATAGCATCCTTCATCTTATCTTTCGTTACTTTTTCCGGATCAAAATCAATATTTACTGTACCTCTATCCAAGTCCACCTTTACAGTAGATACCCCTTCTAATTTACCTACGCTGCCTTCTATGCTATTAATACAATGTTGACATGACATTCCCTCTACTTTAATTGTGACAGTTTCCATCTTGAAACACTCCTTATTTTTTCATTAACCTTCCAACTGTGACTAACAACTCATCAATAATTTCCTCGTCACCATTTTGAATTTTTTCAACAACACATGTACGTAAGTGACCTTCTAATAGCAATCTCCCAACACTATTTAATGCCGATTGGGTTGCAGAAATCTGAGTAATCACATCATCGCAATAAGTATCTTTTTCAATTAGTGCCTTGATGCCTCTAATTTGTCCTTCAATACGGTTCAAACGAGTAACTAAATTTTTCTTTACTTTCTCTGAGTGATGACTGTTCCTTTGTTCATTAAGATGACACGAATCCTGAAAATCATTCTCTGAGCTCATCCAATCTCCTCCTTATGTATCTTATTCTATTATACCCCCAGGGACTATACAAATCATTTAGTTAATCCCTTAGCAAAAGTCTATATTAAAAGGCCGACACCATTTGTGCCCGCCTTATCTTATGTACTATTTTTTTGTTTGTAGCTGCTTATCTAAATAAAACGTTCCGAATGGGATAAAGGCAAGCAACACAGCCCACAATGCCCATAGGATGGACCACCCTTTTCTAAACTTCACAATTGCCACCATAAGCAGGTAAGCAATAAATAGAAATCCATGGACTGCGCCTACTAACGTAACTGCAAATGGGAAGTCTAAGAAATATTTTAAAGGCATAGCGATGAGTAAAAGAACCAAATATGAAATCCCTTCCAAAATTGCTGTTAAACGTAGTAACCCTAAAGAGGTATGAAACATTCTCTCAACTCCATTTTCTACAACATAGTTCCATTATACATGTCCTTAGGAAAAATAAGTGCTATTAAGTTTGACAATTTCATAACATTGCTTGTTCTATGGATAAAGAAATTTTTCCTTTTCCATACTATAAAGGGAGGTGTGTTTCTATGAACTTTTTACATAAATATGGTATTGAGAAACAAAGTGAAGGTGTTATCCTCACTCTTTATGTTTCAGATTTTGATACTGAGTTTGCAAATGAGTTAGGAACATCAGGTACAGCAACACATCAAGATGAAATCAGTGAGTATGCAAAGCAACGGTTTCCTAATTTAAAGATTAATGCCATCAAAATCGTTGCAGGTGGAATACTTATAGGGATGTTCTCTTTTACATCTTTAACACAATCTAAAACAACTGTTAAAGCTGCAACTCAAGATCATACTTTGCTAAATACTCTAACGTATTCCGTTAAAAGTGGTGACTCATTAAGTCTTATAGCAAAAAAGTACCATTTAACAACAAATGAAATAAAATCATTTAATCAATTAACAACTGATACCATCAAAGTTGGACAAGTATTAAAAATTCCGCTACTTAAATATGATGTAAAATCAGGTGATTCACTTTCGGGACTGGCAAAGCAATTTGGAACAACAATTGATCGAATTAAACAACTCAACAGCCTAACATCAGACGTGATCTACCTTGGACAATCTTTATATGTTCCTGTATCCGATACAGTATCAACTTTGCCATCGTCTACAACCAATAAGTCAGAAACAAGCACCTACATTGTTCAGTCAGGTGATTCTTTGTCAGTAATTGCTAAAAGGTTTCAAACAACTGTCTTATCTATAAAAGACGCTAATTCTTTGACAACTGACATCATTAGAGTGGGACAAACATTAAATGTACCAGGAAAAGCAACTGAACTCCCACCAGTAACAACCCAACCATCACAAGAAATAACAAAATATACTGTGGTGAGTGGTGATAGTTTATCTGTTATTGCAAAAAAATTTAATACTAATGTGGAGGCTATAAAAAAACAAAATTCTTTAACAACAGATATCATTTATCTTGGTCAATTGCTACTCATTCCGTCATCAAGTGAAGCTAAATCAAGTGAAGCTAAGTCAACTGTAGAAAATGAAACAGCCTCTGGTACCTATAAGGTTGTGGCTGGTGATACTCTTTCCGGTATCGCAAAAGCATTTGGGCTATCAGTGTCCTTTATAAAAGAAATAAACAACCTAACATCTGATACGATTTACTTAGGGCAAACTCTACAATTAAAAAAGCAGCCAACAACGATTAACTATGTAGTTAAAAGTGGTGACACTCTTTCTGAAATTGCTAAAGAGCATGGTACGACAACAGAAGAAATGATTAGAATAAATCATTTAAATAGTACAAACCTTGCTGTTGGTCAAGTTCTTACCATTAACAGCACGAACGGGACCGCTTCTGCAACACCCGAAAGCTCCATTACTTATCGTACACATATTGTTCAGTCAGGTGATAATATTTGGAACCTTAGTGTAAAATATGGCATACCTCAAGCAGAGCTTTTAAGAGCAAATAATCTAACAACATCAAGTAGATTATCAATCGGGCAAAAACTAAAAATTCCTGTACATCAAATTGCAGTGCAAAAAACAGTTAGTGAACGACATGGAGAATATTTAACGTGGTGGACAGAGGCACAATATGTTTTTCCTATTGGCAAGGTTGCAACAGTCATTGATTTTCAGACAGGCAAATCTTTTAAAGTAAAGCGTACAGTTGGAGCCAATCATGCTGACAGTGAAACACTAACAACAACTGATACAAATATAGCCAAAAGTATATGGGGAGGCTTTAGCTGGTCCACACGTGCTGTAATCGTTGAAGTTGACGGCCGTAAAATTGCTGCAAGTATGAGCTTTTATCCCCATGATGTAGACTACGTACGAAATAATGGCATTAATGGGCATTTTGATATTCATTTTAAAGACTCCACAAGACATAAAGATGGTAAGATTGATCCTTACCACCAAGAAAAGATCCGTATAGCTGCCGGTGTAGAATAAAGATAACTAATATACCGTTGAGCTCAAGGCATAGAAAAAAGGGGCCTAATAGCCCCTTTCCATTAATTAGTACCAGCCATATCCATAACCTGGATAACCCGCACCATAACCTGCACCGTACCCACCAGTGAAGCCACCAGCACCAACAATAATTAAAAGAATAAATAAAACGACTAGTAAAGCAAAGCCGCCGCCATATCCTACTGTACCACTCATTCTAGTTCACCTCCAGATGATTTACCTTAATACAATATGTAAAACGTCTAAAAGTGATCTAGGCATTTGACTAGTAGTCTTCTTTTGCTTCTTTAACTTTAAACTTAAGAATCGTGTTCTCAAGCTCGTGAATTGTTTTGGATAAAGATGAAGCAAGATCGCCCAATTCCTCAGCTGCAGCTGCTTGTTCTTCCGTCGTAGCCGTTACTTCCTCCGTTGTGGCAGAAGATTCTTCAGCTACTCCGACCATTTCACTGATTGCCTTTTCAACTTTTTCTTTATTACTATTAATTTTGCTGATTGACTCTTCAATATAATCAATTTCATTTATGATTGAGTCGGTACCAGATAAAATATTTTCAAATGCTTGTTGAGTATCATGGATGGAAGTCGATTGCTCCTTAAATAGTGCAATCGTCGTTTTGACAAGCTCAACTGATTGTTTCGTTTGACTTAAAATACTAGTAATAACAGTTTCAATTCGTAAAGAAGAGCTTTTCGTTTGATCAGCAAGCTTACGGATTTCCTCAGCTACTACTGCAAAGCCTCTACCTGCTGCTCCTGCTCTTGCAGCCTCAATACTTGCGTTTAGTGAGAGTAGATTGGTTTCTTCACTTACGCTCTTAATCATTTCGACAATGTCCTTAATCTGGGCTATTTCTATATTTAATTTGTCCATCGTTGTGTCAACCTGGCCAATATTTGTGCCCATTTCTTCACTTTTCTTTGTTAATTCTTTAATCGTTTCGATTGACTGACTACTTAACTTTTTCGTTGTTTCAGTAATCGATGAAACTTTAACCATATTTACTGCTACCTCGTTGATTTCACTTGATAGCTCCTTCATTTCACGATTTGTTTTCTCTGAATAATCAACCTGACTAACTGCTCCTCTAGCCACCTCATCAATTGCTGTTGCAATTTGTTCTGAGGCGGATGCAGATTCTGAAGCGATACGTTTTAGATCATTCGAACGGTTAACAGCATAAGCAGAAACCTTTTTATTTTCTTCTATCATGATTGTTATATTATCAATCATATTGTTAAAGCTCGTTCCAAGCTGACCTACTTCGTTTTTATATAAATAATCCGCACGATGGGTAAGGTCTCCCTTTTCAGCTTCCTTCATAATCTCGACGATTCGATGAATTGGTTTAATCATGCTTCTAGCTAAAAAGATACTAACAAAAACAGATAATAATACAAACGCAAAAATAATGATATATACCAAATAAAGTACGTTTTGAATTTCTTTCATTAAATAAGATTTAGAAGTGGATACTGCTACATTCCAGCCATTTTCAGTTTCTTTAATAGAAATTAAATTGTCTTGTGCATTTTTATGATCTTCAAATTTTGTTCCGATTAATTCTTCTTTATTACTTGAAATCACCATACCATCTTCGTTGAAGATCGTTATTTCTCTCGAAGAGACATCAAGGTCACTTTCAAACACCTTTTCAAAAAGTGTTCCATTAGCAACAAGGATTAGAGTTCCCGTGCGGTTATACTTACGAAATAAATATACGTTTTCGTAATTACCATCTATACCTGACTTCCAAAGTACACCTCTTGATAGATTTTGAACTTCTTCCGAAAGAGTAGAATTTATACTCTCAATATTAGTATCTTTTGCATGACCCTCGTCTCCAAAGATCGTTTTTTCCTCATTAATAAAAAACATGGCTTTTGCATTGTTATTAGTTGAAGTAATGCTTAGAAAAAAGACTACCGCATCTTTATGCAAAAGGAACTTCTCATAATCTGTTAATCCTTCTACTGATTCAAATTTTTCCATTAGCTCTAAATTGGAAAAAGGCACTAACGTTAAATTTTCAATCTCTTTTAATGAGTTATTCACATTTTTTGTTACCTGTACACTAATATCTTCATTCATAGTAGAAACTTTATCTTCAATTGTATTCTTCGATACAAAGTAAACAACGTTTCCAATGATCAAACTAGGAATAATCGTAAATAAAAGCAAAAACATGATAATTCTTGATTTAAGTGTCATCCCATTCAAAAAATGAGGCGTTTTTATTACACTCTTTCTCTTTTTCTTGGAAGCTTCTTCTCTTGATGACGTCCGCTTTATTCTACTCTTTATTCGTTCCATCATCTCTTTCTCCCCCCTTCTTAATTTAAATTGTTAGGAAAAGACATGTAAAATTTATTACAAAGACAAAATTCCTAATCTTTTTCTAACAATTATGTATTCGCTTTCAATTATACTATATTTCGACCAAATTTTTCATAATATTTTAATATTTTCTCTCTTTTCTAGGAGAATTATCATGGTTACGCTTAAACTTACGCATAACTGTCTGTAGTACTCTATTCCTATAAACAATTGTAGAATACTGTCGATAAAATCTAATATAAAACATTTTTTGGGGGGATTTCTTTGTTCAATCATCTTAGATGGAAAAACACCAAGATTGGAGGCAAGTACTTTTACGTATTTTTAGTTGTCATTGTTACCTTTCTAGTTTCAATTTTTATTACGTACGGATTGCTTAATAAAACAAGTCAAACAATTGACCATTCATTAGCAAAAAATGAAATAGCTTTATATAGTTCAGACTTGGCTTCTCTTTATCATGAAAAGTACAGTCAAATTCCAGAGTATCTACTTCTTGCTGATGAAGAAAGACTAATGAATTATTTAGAAGACAGCCGAACATTTGTAGACATTGCTAAAAAGTTAAAAGCTCAATTAACAAACAAAGAACAAATTGACATTTTTAATAAAATCATCGAAAACAATCATAAATTAGATGAATATTTCTTTAGTACGATTGTACCGAATGTCCAACAGATTAATTCAGAAGAATTTAACAAGCTACAAGGAGATGCTAGCTCATTAAAAAATGAAACTAGTGAATTAAGCGAACAGTTAAAAACAATCGCAACAGAATCTAACAAAGCTTCTTTAACAGAATCACAAAATGCCATATCTACTACGATCAAATTATTAATGATCTCAGTCGCCGTAGCGATTATCGTTTCAACTATCTTACTCATTTTCATTAGCAGAAAAATTTCATCACATTTAAATCAATTGGTTTTAACAAGTGAAGAAATTGCAGGTGGCAACCTAACGTTTGAACCTCTAACGAATGATGGAAATGATGAAATTGGAAAGCTGTCTCAAGCAATTAATCACATGGGTAGTCGTTTAAGAGAAATGATCTTAGAAGTTTCTCATATCGCTTCAGATGTTGATCATCAAAGTTCCGCGTTTGCTGAATCTGCCTCAGAACTAAAACAAGGCAGCACACAGGTGGCAAATACAATTGATGAATTAGCCTCAGGTGTTAACAACCAAGCAAACGAAGTATCAGATATCTCTGAACATATTAAGGAATTCAGTAATCGTTTAATTGAAATGAATCAGGACGGAAGCAAATTGGTGCAGTTTTCCGATGACATGTTAACAGTATCTGTAAACGGTGATCAGCAGATGAAGAGTTCTTTAGAGCAAATGAAGCTTATTCATATGATCGTTGAACGATCGGTTGAAAAAGTGAAAAACCTTGAATTAAAAACGGAATCAATCACAGAGCTTGTTACAGTCATTAAATCAATTGCAGAGCAAACAAATCTTCTCGCACTTAATGCCTCAATTGAAGCAGCAAGAGCTGGAGAAAGCGGGAAAGGCTTCGCTGTTGTAGCCTCAGAAGTTAAGAAACTAGCAAACGAAGTAACAGCTTCAATTGAAAACATTACTTCTATTGTTACTAGTATTAAAGAAGAGACAACATCAATATCAAATGAACTAAATAGTGGGTTTCAAAAGGTAAATGAAGGAACGGAACAAATTGAAGTAACAGGTAAGTACTTCTCAGATATTAAGGAAAAAGTTTACGATATGACAAATCGTGTAAAAAATATTTCATCAGCTTTTCATTATTTTGAACAAACAAGTCAAGAAATCAATCAATCCGTTGAACAAATTGCAGCCATATCTGAAGAATCAGCTGCAGGGTCAGAGGAAATCTCTGCTGCTATCTTCGAACAAACGCAATCAATTGATACTATTTCAACAAGTGCAAGCACGCTATCAAAAATGGTGGTTCGAATGAATGAGATGATTGGTAAATTTAAGGTTTAAGTCAAACTAAAAGATGGAGGTCACAAGGTGCTTAGATACTACAAAAAAACAAGCTTAAGTCTAATCCTTTGTTTTGTTGTACTCATAACTACAGCCTGCTCGTCAACAGAAAAAGCAACATCAACAAAAACAGCAGGTAAACTTATTACAAATGACAATGTCCCTTACGTTGGATTTTTATTAGATACTCTTGAAGAAGAAAGATGGTACAAAGATAAGCAATTATTTGAGGAACATATTAAGTCATTAGGTGGACAAGTAAAAACTCTTGCGGCCAATGGTCATGATGCTGTTCAACTAAAACAAGCTCAATTGTTAATTGAAGAAGGCGTTGATGTTTTAGTTGTTGTCCCACATAATGCAGAAGAAGCGGCAAAGATTGTGGAACTTGCTCATGAAAATAATATAAAAGTCATTTCCTATGATCGACTTATTACTAAGAGTAACTTAGATTACTATATTTCCTTTGATAATGAAAAAGTAGGTGTTTTACAAGCAACCGAAATTGTAAAGAACACCTCAAAAGGGAAGTTTGCGTATATTGGTGGTGCAGAAACAGATAATAATGCTATTTTGTTTAGAAAAGGCGCTATGTCAGTTCTACATCCATTAATTGATAAGGGTGACATTACCTTAATAGCAGATCAGTATACAGATGGATGGGATCCGAAAGTTGCTGAACAAAATATGAAAGAAGCATTAAATAAATCAAGTAATCAAGTAGATGCAGTGGTTGCTGCAAATGATGGAACTGCTGGTGGAGTTATTTCAGCACTAGGAGCTGTCGGGCTAGCAGGCAAAATCCCTGTATCTGGTCAAGATGCTGAATTAAACGGTATTAAACGTATTGTTGAAGGTACTCAAACGATGACGGTTTACAAACCGATTAATGTGATTGCTACCCAGGCAGCGGAAATGGCGTTTAAGGTTGCTAAAGGAGAAAATCCAAAAACGGATACTACCATTAATAATAATAAAATAGAAGTTCCTACGATTTTATTAGAGCCTACTGCCGTAACGAAGGAGACAATTGATTCAACTGTTGTGAAGGATGGCTACTTAGCTAAAGAAGATATTTATGGAAAGTAAAGTTGATTAGTAACTATTTATAAACAGAAAAACGCTGGTGACTTGAAATACAAAGCTACCAGCGTTTTTTCTAATTTTTATTAAACTGCAATTGTATCTTCTTGCTTCTTAACTTGATTTCTTTGCTTTTTTGATTTTCTAAAATAAAGAAGCTCATAAACAACTGGAATCACTACAAGAGTTAAGAGTGTAGCTACACTTAGTCCCCCAATTACTACAATGGCAAGACTTGCAGAAACTAAGTTTCCTGACTCTGCTTCTTTAAATAGTAGTGGTAGCATAGCTGAAATAGTAGCTACTGCTGTCATAATGATTGGTCTCATACGAATGGTTGCAGCTTCAACTACTGCATCACGAATAATCATCGTTTTCTCATTTTGCTTCACTCGATCAAGTAGGACGATCGCATTTGTTACAACAATTCCGATTAACATAAGTGCCCCAAGTAATGCTGTTACATCAACGGAAATACCACTAATCATAATTCCTAGAATTGCACCAATTGCAGCTAGTGGAAGTGAGAACAGAATAGCAATCGGTGCACGAATTGTTTTAAACGTTATCACCATGATTAAGAACACAATTCCAATGGAAGCGAGCATTGTCATAAATAAGTCATTAAAGTCACTTGCTTGGTCTGCACTAGCCCCGCCAACAAACACGTCAATATCATCTGGAATGTCTATTCCTTCTGTTTCTTTATCTCCAAAAATCTTACTATTTACTTCAGTAGAAATTTCTGAAAGTTTTTCAGGATTTACATTAGCTGTTACCCTCACATATTGCTCACCATCTTTATGGAATGTGCTAGTCGGCTCTTCAGTTTGTTGAAGCTGGGCAACCTTCGAAATAGTTGTCATTCCGTTTGCTGTCATAATCGGAACTTCAGATAATTCTTTTTCCGTGTCAGGTGTGTAAACAGGCTCAAGCATGACCATTGTTTGTTGATCATTCACTTCAATTGAACCAAGCGGCGTTTGATTCAGCATAACAGCTGCCTGTTGAGCGATTTGATCAGCCTTAGCCAGACTAGGATCAACAACAAAGGAATAAACAGTTTTTGTTTCATCCTGGTTCGATGAAACCTTTTCAACGCCATCAATATCCTTAATTTCTGCAGTGATCTTTTCTGAAAGATCCGTTAATTCCTCAACATCCTCACCAATCACATCTACGGTAATCGATGTAGAACCGCCACTCATCATAGATGCTTCCGTCACTTCTAATGTAGCATCTTTATATTCTTCTTTCTGTGTGTTCACCTTGTCTATAAATGCTTGCATATCTGCATCTTCTTTCAGAATTGCCATAATCTGAGTTTGGGTTGGATCTCCTACCTCACCATATTTTGCAGAATCCGCTGAGTTCCCAAGTTGTAAATAAACATTTTCAAGCTCATTTTGTTCCATTACAAATTCTTCAAGCTTTGCCGACTCTTCTTTTACTTTTTCTATTGGTGTTTCATTAGGATATTTTAACGACACATAAACATAATCTGCTTTTGTTTTATCTACAGAGCCTTTAGGAAGTAACATATAACCCCCGATTGACCCCGCGAACAGAATAAATGATGTTAAAAGAACAACCCATTTATGATTCAGTGACCAAGTTAAAAATCTAGTAAACTTAACAGAAGGTTTGTGCTCTTTCATTTGTGCATTCTTTAATAATCCTGCACTCATAACCGGAACAATTGTTAAAGCAACGATTAAGGATGCTAGTAATGAATAAGTGATTGTTAAGGCAAATGGTAATAGGAAATCTTGTAAGCTACCTCCTATTAATCCCATCGGTAAAAAGACAGCAACTGTTGTTAACGTCGATGAAGTGATGGCAGATCCTACTTCTTTCGTTGCATCAATGACCATTTTGACTGAAAACTTCTCCGTTTGTGCTCTTCTAAAGATGTTCTCTATCACAACAATACTATCATCTACTAAACGCCCTACCGCAACTGCCACACCACCAAGTGTTAAAATATTTAATGTAACACCCGATTGCGCCAGTAGGAACAGTGTAAAACCTAATGACAATGGAATCGATACGATTGTAATTAATGTTGAGCGTAAATTACGTAAGAAGATCATTATAACAATCGTAGCAAAAAGTGCTCCTAATAATACTTCTTTAATCATACTGTGAACAGATGATTCAACCATATCTGCTGAGGCTAAAACAACGGTTGTTTCCAACTGATCATATTTCTCGTTAATTTCTTCTGATACTTTCTCCGCTTCTTTACTGATCGTTACAGCATTCGATTGACTGTCTTTTGTTATAACAAATGTTAAAGCATCAGATCCATTTACTTTTGTAAGATTGTTATCTTGTTTTTCTATTTTAATTTCTGCTATATCTTTTAAAGGAGCACCTGGGATAACTTCTGTATTTTCTAGTTTTTCAATTGTATCAACATCACCAATCACTTTAATGTTAGATGCTTTTCCATTAATAGTGTTCTCAGCAATGGCTGCTGAAACAATCTGTCCCTGAAGCAATGTCATCACACTCTCAATGGACACCTGCTTTTCAGCCATCTTTTTCTCATCTAATTCAACGGATACAAAAGAAGGAATAATACCGTTTGTTTGAATATCTGCTACACCATCAATGTTTTTAAAGTAAGGAACAATTTCATCTTGTGCATATTGTATGGTTTCTGGATTAATACCCTCGTCAAATGTTAAAGCAATGTATGATACTGGAATCATTGATGTATTAAGTTGGACTATATTGGGCTTCATTACATTCTGAGGTAATTGAACATTCGCCAACGCTTCCTCAATTTCACGCTTTGCTTCTTTTTTATCAACACTAGATTCTAGATGAATATCAACTGATGAATAGCCATCACCAGTCGTTGAAAATACATTTTTTTTGCCATTTACTCCGTCTATCGCATTTTCTATTGGGGTGGTAACTTGATCCTCCATCGTGCTTGCATCCATTCCGTTCCCCATCGTTACAACTGAGATAAACGGCTGATCTGCTGAGGGTAAAAATTCCATAGGCAAGCGAAAATAACTTAAAACTCCCATCACTAAAATCAACGTCGACATTAAGAAAACAGCTGCTTTGTTTTTAAATGACCATTTTGTAAACCATGACATAATATAAAACTCCCTTTTCATATTTTTGGTGAATACGAGTAAACTCTCTTAACTCCTTCCTACTCATAAGTAAAATTCGTCTTATCCCGTTAGTTACTACAGTCATTATTTTAATAACAAAAAGTGGAAGCGTTAAATGACCTGAGGTGTAAAATCATCTACGACTTGAGACGTATTATGATTAAAAATAAAAAAAGACAGACGAGTGTCTGCCTTTTTCAACGCATTGTTATATTATTTTTTTCTAGGGATACTAAACCCATTATCAAAAGAAGTAAATCCGATTTTCGGATAATATTCCATTGCTTCAGGAGCAGAAAGCAATAAAAGAGAAACCTCTTCCCCAATTTCCTCTTGTAATAATTTTATAAGATTCTTACCTATTCCAGCTTTTTGATGATCTTTATCGACTGCAAGATCTGATAGATAGCAGCAATAGCTGAAATCTGTAATCGCTCTAGCAACACCAATGACTTGATTGTCTGTTCGTGCCGTTATGATAACATCTGCCTGTTCGATCATTTTTTGGAGTCGGTCTAAATCATCAACAGGTCGTCGTATTCCGGAAGCTTTAAAAACTTGTGAAAGCTCAGCTGCACTAATTTTGTCATGGACTTTGTATGTATAATTCATCTACATCTCCCCTTTGTGTTTTTTTAAGTATATAATGGAGCGAATCGTTATAAAAGCAGTTTTTTGGGGAAATTTCTCTTTAATCGGTTGTGGGGATACTTACTATTCGGCGAGGTTTGTAGTGTTAGGCGCTTTGAAAGACAGGAGAAATCAGCTCAAATAAGGAAGTATTTGTACATGATCTTGCTGGCGAGGGATATGTTTGTCTGGATTGAGGCACTGTTTCGAGACACAAGTTTGATCCGGGGGCTTATTTTTGTCCCGATTCTCTCTGGTTCGAGACACAAGCTTGCTCCGCAGGCTGATTTTTGTCCCCATTCTCTCTATTGCGAGACACAAACTTGATCCGGGGACTGATTTTTGTCCCGATCCTCTCTATTGCGAGACACAAACTTGATCCGGGGACTGATTTTTGTCCCGATTCCTCTTCTTTCGGGACACAAACTTGTTCCAGGGACTGATTTTTGTCCCGATTCCTCTTCTTTCGGGACACATCTTTATCCCACGACCTGATCTTTGTCCCGATTCTCTC
>NZ_JBLUOI010000020.1:48904-70650 GCF_048059995.1 Metabacillus sp. YM-086
GATTCCTCTTCTTTCGGGACACAGCTTTATCCCACGACCTGATTTTTGTCCCGATTCTCTCTATTGCGAGACACAAACTTGATCCGGGGACTGATTTTTGTCCCGATTCCTCTTCTTTCGGGACACATCTTTATCCCACGACCTGATCTTTGTCCCGATTCTCTCTGGTTCGAGACACAAACTTGTTCCAGGGACTGATTTTCGTCCCGATTCCTCTTCTTTCGGGACACAGCTTTATCCCACGACCTGATTTTTGTCCCGATTCTCTCTATTGCGAGACACAAAACTATTCCGGGGACTGATTTTTGTCCCGATTCTCTCTGGTTCGAGACACAATCTTGATCCGAGGACTAGCTTTACAAACAAAGCCCCCTTTTTAAAACAAAAAGGGGGCTTTTCACCTTACATTATTTATTCTCTAACACCTTAATAAATTCTCTCATATAGTCCGGTAGATCAGGTGGACGACGACTTGACACTAGGTGACCGTCGACGACAACAGCTTCATCAAGCCACTTAGCACCGGCATTTTCCATATCATCACGGATTCCAGGTGTGCTAGTCACTGTTTTTCCGTTCAAAATTTTCGCAGAGATTAATACCCAGCCAGCATGACAGATTTGACCAATTGGTTTTTGATTTTCTTCCATATGCTGAACAATCTCGATTACTTCCTTAAAGCGTCGTAGCTTATCAGGAGCCCAGCCGCCCGGAACTAGTAATGCGTCATAATCGCTTGGATTAATATCTTGAAATTGAAAATCAGAAGTAGCCGGAACACCGTATTTTCCTTTATAAGTAAAGTTCGCATCTTCACCTGCTAAATGAACAGTGGCTCCTTCTTCACGTAATCGATGAATTGGGTACCAAAGCTCCAAGTCTTCAAAATCTTCATGAACAAAGCTTAGTATTTTTTTGCCTGAAAGTCTCATATCCTTTCCCCCTTCTTATTCATAGTTTCACGATACCTTAACAATCCAAATAAAACAAATGATTAAACTAGACATCCATTTCGATTAACAGGCTTGCTGTATGTTGATCTGTAATTAACACATTAGCATATTTCCCTTTTAGTGCTCCGTATATAGCTTCCAGTTTTTTGGATCCACCCGCAACCAATATTGATTTCTCTTTTTTGGCTAATTCGTGGAGTTCTATACCGATTGTTCGATTGTTTAGACTTTCTACACAAATCTCACCATTTTTATCAAAAAATCTAGAACAAATTTCTCCAGCTGCTCTTGATTGAATTAAATGTTGGTCTTCCTTTGATAGATATTCAGCTTGTAAAAGAACAGAGTCTACAACAGGTGTCCCAACACTAAATATGGCGATATTTGCCTGTTTACCAAGGTCGAGAATTTTATGAATATGTCGATCAGCTTCAATTGCTTGCTTTACTACAATATGATCTACAATTGCTGGTAAAGGTAACAAAAATGTTTGGGTATTATATGCTTCACCAAACAAATGAATGATTTCTGACGCATATGTCTTTGTCTCTGAATGGCTAACCCCGCCATTCAGCTGAACAATTGTTGTATGGCTTAAGGGTCTTTGCTTCAGTCTTGTTGCAACTTCATAAATTGTCGTACCCCATGATGTTGCAATCACATCATAATCTTTTACAATTTTGTTTAGATAGTCAGCTGCAACCTCACCTAGCTGTTTTTTTATATTCGTATTGTCATGTTCAGACATAGAGACAACAATCACTTCTTTTAGGCCGAACTTGTCTCTTAATCGTTCCGTCAATTGTTCACCAGCCTCTACAGGATTATGGATGGTAATCTCAACAATTCCGGAATCCTTCGCTTGTTTTAGCAATCTGGAAACAGTTGGTCTGGAAACGTCTAATTTTTTTGCAATCTCTTGCTGACTATAATCTAATTGATAGTAAAGTCTAGCAGCTTCAATGATTTTATTAAGCTTATCTCTTTCCATTTTCTGCACCTAATTAATTAGACTTTTTTTCTTGCGACAATGACATACAAGAGGCTGACATCCATTTCCGTCAGTCAGCCTCTTCATGTTCTATCTTATTCTTGGATTAACTTTTTCACACGCGCTACTACGTTTTCAACTGTAAAGCCGTATTCAGCTAGAATACGTTTTTCAGGAGCTGAAGCACCAAATGTATTGATTGCTAAAATATCTCCTTCGTCTCCAGTGTAACGATCCCAACCAAGTGGTGAAGCCATTTCAATTGCAAGACGTTTCTTCACTTCTTTTGGAAGAACAGAACGCTTGTATTCCTGAGATTGTGCCTCGAAGCGATCCCAAGCTGGCATACTCACAACAGCTGCTTCAATACCTTCTTGAGCTAATACTTGTTGTGCTTCTATTGCTAAACCAACCTCTGAACCTGATGCTAGTAAAAGAACGTCTGCTGTTTCTTTATTAGCTGGTGAAATCACATATGCTCCTTTTTTCACACCTTCATAAGCTGTTTCGTTCGTACCTTTGATTGTTTTTAAGTTTTGACGAGTTAGCACAAGCGCAGTTGGAGTAGATGTTGACTCAATTGCAGTTTTCCAAGCTGCTGCTGTTTCATTTCCATCAGCTGGACGTACAACAGAAAGATTAGGCATTGCACGTAATGATGGAAGCTGCTCGATTGGCTCATGTGTAGGGCCATCTTCACCAACAGCAATACTGTCATGTGTAAACACATATGTTACTGGTAAGTTCATAAGAGCTGCAAGACGAATAGCTGGACGTAGGTAATCTGAGAATACGAAGAATGTTCCTCCGAATACATGTAAACCACCGTGTAATGCCATACCGTTTAATGCTGCACCCATTGCAAACTCACGAACACCGAACCAAATGTTACGGCCACTGTAATCTTCACTTGTGAAATCACCGCTACCGCTAATTGTTGTTTTGTTTGAACCTGCTAAGTCTGCTGAACCACCAAAGAATGATGGAAGACCTTGTGCAATTCCGTTTAACACTTCACCAGAAGAAGCACGAGATGCTAGGCTTGAGCCTTCTTCATAAACTGGAATGTGTTGATCCCAACCTTCTGGAAGCTCACCACTCACTGCATGTTTAAATTGTTTTCCTAACTCAGGAAATTCTTTTTCATATGCAGCTACTAGAGAATTCCACTCTTCTTCTTTCGCTTTTCCAGCTTCATGAACAGTTTTGTTGAAGTGGTCATAAACTTCACCTGGAACATGGAAGTCTTCTTCAAATGTCCAGTCGTAAGCTGCTTTCGTTAATTTAATTTCATCGGCACCTAGTGGAGAACCGTGAGAAGCTGATTTACCTGATTTGTTTGGTGAACCAAATCCGATTGTTGTTTTTACTTCAATTAATGTTGGACGATCTAAGTCTTGTTTCGCTTGTTCAATTGCTGCTGAAATTTCGTTCAAGTCATTTCCGTTTTCAACGCGAATAACTTGCCAGCCTTGTGCTGTGAAACGTTGTTCAACATTTTCAGAGAATGAGCGATCAAGGTCACCATCTAATGAAATATCGTTTGAATCATATAATACAACTAGACGACCTAGTTTTAAGTGAGCTGCTAATGATGCTGCTTCAGAAGAAATACCTTCCATTAAGTCTCCATCACCACAGATTGCGTAAGTATAGTGATCCACTACATTATATGAAGGCTTGTTGTAAGTTTCAGCTAAATGACGCTCAGCCATTGCCATACCTACTGCCATTGCAATACCTTGTCCTAGAGGACCTGTTGTTGCATCTACACCTGGTGTGTGACCAAACTCAGGGTGTCCTGGAGTTTTGCTTCCCCATTGTCTAAATTCTTTTAAATCGTCCATTGTTACATCATAACCTGTTAAGTGAAGAAGGCTGTAAAGTAACATAGAGCCATGACCTGCTGAAAGAACAAAACGATCTCTGTTAAACCAGCTTGGGTTTGATGGATTTACATTCATAAATTTTGTCCATAATGTGTAAGCCATAGGAGCTGCACCCATTGGCATTCCTGGATGTCCTGAATTAGCCTTTTCAATCGCGTCGATTGACAAAGTACGGATTGTTTCAATTGATAACTTTTCTGTTTGTGTTAATTCACTCATTTTATTCCCTCCGATTGTTTCAATTCACTTATAATGACTTTATTATCTTGGATAAGTAATTGACCTGATTTGTGATTTGACCTAACCCATTCTACAACTGATCTCTTTAATTGATTAGCAAGAAGTCGATCAACGGCAGTAGGATAAGGCCCACCACATTGTGACTCATCGATCACAACAGCCTTCCAATCAAGATCAAACTCTTCAAAATGCTTTCCTAATTCCTCTGGGTCTACAGAGTTATCCATTACAAAAAAGGTGTATCCTTCTTTATTCGCTTCCTTGTTCCTAATATGCTGTTTTAATCGATTAATCACATCGTCGTTCACTTGATCCACAACCTCTGCATCTACTGCTAATGCTGTGTCGTTTAATAACCGTGAAGACTCAAATCCAGGTATTTGCACATTAAAAACGCGAACCTTACCATACGATAATGAACTAGCTGTATCCCTAACACTTTCAATGCTTTCAACAATTGAATTTAAAGCAGTATCATAACCTAATGTTGCTTGTGAACCATTTATATTATTGTAATAGCTAATTGGTACTACTAATAATTTAGATGTAAAATGGTCCAGATTAGCTTTTGTGTCCCCTAATAAAATAACCTGATCAAGCTCAGATAATTCACTCGCAATCTTATCTAGCTGTTCGTTCCATATATTAATAGAAAATCGATTCAATCTATACCGATTAAAGCCAAATGTATGAAGTGAATTTCTGTCAAGTTCAGTTTGTTGTATTTTTTTTGCTGAAGCATTCCATTCAATGCCGTAAACCTTATCCCCTTGACTAGATGCTTCTTCTACTAGGGTACGAACGATCTCTGTTGCACCTGCTGAAGCACAACCAAAATGAACTACACCTATCTTCATTATCGTTACCCCTTCTCAAGAAATTTCGTTCAACTCATAATGAACATTTGTAACAATGACTAGTATACACGAAATAGTTGTAAAGATAAATATATAAAACACTAAATTATTAGAAATTTTACTTTTTCTATATTGTAAACGCTTTACAACGCATTGAATTCTTATCACTTTAAAAACAACAAAAAACCGACCTCTCTATTTAATCTACGGTCGGTTTCTTTTCATTTATTGGAAGTGTTATGATAAAAGATGTTTTATTCTTATATGACTCACAATATATCGTTCCATTGTGCTTTTCAATCAGAGATTTACACACATATAATCCAATTCCTGTGCCTAGACTCTTAGTCGTATAAAAGGGCTCAAAGATTGCTTCTTTTGTTTCTTCCGGAATTTCTGGTCCATTATTTGTAATGTTAAACAAGATAGAACCCTGCCTTGTTTCACTTTTAATACATAGTTTACGATCTATTGAGTTATTATGTTTTAAAGCATCTATAGAATTTAAGATAATATTCACTAATACTTGTTTGATTTCATCTTTTACTGCAACGATTGTACAAGTAGGATCTATTGTCATTGATAACTTAACATCACCATCGACGATGCTAGGATAAAGAAACGCTGTGATTTCATCGAAAAGCTTCTTAACCACTATTTCTTCTTTCTGCTTATCAGCTACTTCCAACTTAGAAGCATGTAAGAATTGAGTGATTCTAAATTTTAATTGATCAAGCTCATGCTCTATAGTGTCCATATACTTTAAAGCGGGATTTTCATTTTTCAACAACTTTACAAAGCCCATAACTGATGTAAGGGGATTACGGAATTCATGTACAAAACTAGAGGACATTTGCCCAAGCAGGGATAACCTGTCTTTATGAGATTGATTAACAAACACCATTTTCTCTTTTATCTCAATATCTTTTAGTTCAGTATATCTAGTAACAGCATGATAACAATAACGATCAAAGTGATCATTTATTTGGTTAATAATTGGTTGTAAATCGTTAATTGAAATTCCAGATTTAATAATATACTTTATTACCGTGCTTCTCCCAACATTTACATTGTAAACAAACTCACCAATATTACTCTTACTAAGGACCCGTTCCTTCGCCACTCTATAGGCTAGCTCTTTTATCTCTTCATCTTCGATAGAGCTTTTCAATGATTTCTTCACCAATAAGTACATTTGATGTCCGTTCCCACTCACTCTATCTTTAAAAATATCATCTTCGCGTAAAATGATGCTTTCTTTCCATAATGATAAAAAGTCCTCTTCTGTTTCCTCAAGAAACTTAATTAATTTCTCTACAACAGAAAGAGTCGATCCAGACATAGAGTTCAATATTTATCACCGCTTTCAATGAGTCAAAGGCCTATATAAAAAATTAGACAAAAAACGATAAAAACCCTTTCTATTTTTCATTTTTTTTTAGGATGATTGATTATTTTTGATTTTAATTTAATCACACCATAATCCAAAGGGAATTTTGTCTTATCCTTTCAATAGGTCATTTGAATGAGATTAAATGATGATTATCAAATGACGCTAAAAAAGAGCATTGAATATTGAATATTCAATGCTCTACGCTTTACAAATTACTTACCCTCTAATAATCCATACTTTCTCCTGAACCTCTGGAGAATTTTCATCCAGCCTGTTGCAAAGAGTAGCAAGAAAAATACATTTGAGATAGCATGAGCTAAATCAAAATATAAACTTGCTCCATAATACGCCAAAATCTCCACTAGTTTTATTTCATCACCGAGACTAACAAAATACCATAGGTTCATCACCCATCCGAATAATATCCCTGTTATAAATCCAAAGATTGCTCTTCCAATTGGTGACACTTGTATCCATGTCCCGCGTAAAAATCCAGCACATAACCCTATCATTCCCCAGGCATACATTTGCCAAGGAGTCCATGGTCCTTGACCCAAAAATAGGTTCGAAACCAAAGCAGCAAGTGCACCAACGACAAACCCACTTTCTGCTCCGAAAACGAACCCTGTAACAATGATCACAAACGTTGTCGGCTGCACACTTGGAATTGAAGCAAACGGGACACGGCTAACCGCAGCAATCGCTGCAAGAATGGCTAAAATAACAAGCTCCCTTCCCATAACCTTTCTTCGTTCAAAACGAATCATAAAAGGAAGGAATGTACCTAGCATAAATAGTACACTAACAAGAAGAAATTGCTGCTCCGCAATGTTTCCGCAGAGTAGGATGAAGGTGATGATTAAGACAGAAATTAGTAGTATTATTTTTGGACGTCCCAAGACAATCGAGCCTCCTCAACCGTTAAGGCATCAGGAATATGACTGCCTCTTGTCATTCGATTTACGACCGTTGTATAAAATGCATTTCCTTGAAAAAAACGCTTAGAAGGGGCTTCTGTTGTAATAGACCCTTGAAACATCATGGCACATCTTGTTGAATAACTTGCCGCAAATTCAATATCATGTGTAACCATTACGATCGTTAAACCTTGTTTTTGTAGTTTTTTTAGCAGCTCTCCGAATTGCTGTTTAGAATCTGGATCAAGCCCTTTCGTTGGTTCATCCACAAGAAGTAAGGAGGGCTGTGGCAACAGCACCCCAGCTAGGGCCGCCTTTTGCATTTCCCCTCCACTAACGTCATATGGATGCCGCATTAAAAGATGCTCTAGGTTAAAAAGATCGAGCAACTCTTTCATCCTTTTTTCTCCAGCATTTACATGATGATATAAAATAATCTCTTTTAGCTCATCTTCAATCGTATCTTGTAGAAAAAATAACTTAGGGTTTTGTGGGAGAAAGCCTATTTCATTAGGAAGTTGTTTTTTCACTTTTTTACCTTTGTAATAAATTGAACCTCTCTGTGTTCTAGCTAAGCCTGCCATCACCTTTAAGAGCGTAGATTTTCCAGTACCATTAGCTCCGACTATTGTTAGCCATTCCCCTTCATATACGCTTAGGGATAAGTCATTTAATATTTTGTTCGTGTCCTTCGAATATTGGAAGTCAAGGTGCTTTACCTGTAAAAGTACATTTTGGTAGGGTATATTCTCTGTGGTTTCATTTGTAACTTTAACTTGCAAATTATTTAACCACTTCTTCCCTTCCTTAACAGACAAGGGGATCAAACCAGAATGTTTTTCAGAGCTTTGATCTAAAAATAATCTTGCAGGGCTTGGTAAGTAATTGTACATCGCATGATTCTTATCTAGTCCAAGCCTTTGAATAACACTACGCGGATGATCAAAGTAAAGCATTTCACCTTTATCCAACACCATTGCTCGGTCGGCAATCGCAAATAGCTCTTCTAACCGATGCTCTGCAATAATAACTGTGATGCCAAATTCTTCATTCATCGTTTGAAGCATTCCGATAAACTCTCTTGCTGCAACAGGATCTAATTGAGACGTTGGCTCATCAAGTAATAATACCTTAGGCTCCATTAACAGAACAGCCGCTAAGTTAACAAGCTGCTTTTGTCCTCCAGAAAGCTCATATGTTTTTTTATCAAGTAAACCTTCTATACCGAAGAAATGGACAATCTCTGCTACTCGCTTTCTCATCTCTTCTGTCGATACTCCCATATTTTCTAGCCCAAAAATAAGTTCTTCTAAAACCTTGTCCATCACGATTTGATTTTCTGGATCTTGAAAGACCATGCCGATCCTTTTTGCAGCTTCTTCTGCTTCAATAGTTGAAAGGGAGTTATTCTCTATGAAGAAATCACCTTTTTTTTCTCCGTGTGGAGCAATTTCTCTCTTAATAAGCCGGAGTAAAGTAGATTTTCCACTTCCAGATGGACCACAAAGAACGATAAATTCCCCCTGTTCAACTGAAAATGAAACGTCCTTTAATACAGGTTTTTTTTCATCAGGGTAAGTAAAGCTTATATTTTTTGCTTCCAAAAATGCCATCGAACTGTATCCCTCCCCTCAATAAATAGTGGGATGGCAAGATATAGAGTGAAAACGCCAAGATAAAACCATTCTCTTCCTTGGATAACTGGTGATTCTAAAATAGGATAAATGCTTAACACCCCATCTCCCAGCCACCAGCCTGCTACTGCTACACTTCCTATCAATAGTAACGTAAACAGTACAAGCCAATCTTGTATTTTCATTTTAAAAGGCGTATATTTGCTTCTTTTTTTTAGACCGTACCCACGTGCGGCCATAGAATCTGCGGTTTGAATGGCTTCCTCTAAAGACCATGTTAATAAAATTTGTATAAGTAAAATACCGTTCTTTGCACGAGTTCGAATTTTCCCCTCTGAAACATACAAACCCTTCCCTTTTTGTACCGATTCTATTTCTCTTAATCTACGTTTTAACAATGGCACAAATCTCATAGAAAGCATCGTTAGTAAAGCCCATTGAGGAAGTATCCTAGAGAAAAGAAATAAAAACTTCTCAGCTGTGATCACAAGGTTATACGAAGCAAATAAAACCAATAGCGTAAAGATTGATAATGCTAAAATCACTCCCTGTATAATTGCCTCTAACATGACAGGATTATGATATAAATAAAATAAAATATGAGTTCCTCTTCGATTGATTAAAGGATTAATAATTAGAAAGAAAATAGATAGAAAAAACATCATAACAAGCCAGCTTCTTAATGTTTTCCCCTTATCAAGCTGTAAATGAAAAAAAATGAACAAAAGAGCTGCAACAAATAAAAACACCGGATGCTTATAAAGCATGACCAGTGCTGCTGCGCCCACATAATAAAAAAAACTAACGAAAGGATGAAAGCTATGAATTCCTCTATTCATGATCAATTAATCCTCATTATAATTTGTTGTATAAATCCACTGAACAGTATCACCATTAGTGACTGCAATAACACCTGCGCTTCGGTTTAACGTTGAACCATTTCTTTTTACAGTCCAGCCACTAAATTGACCTCTGTCAAATTCAAATAAATTATCAATACCCTCCACATACGCAGATGAACCGCTTCCTGTTACACTAACAGGTATACCTTTTTGTTTTAAGATCGTTAATGTCACATCCAAAACTGTGTTTCCTTCACTCATCACAACCTTTGTAGCAGGAAGAATGGTTCCTTTTTCACTATCACCTACAATTGAAATGGTAACCGTAGGCTTTGGTTCTTCCTTTTTCGGTGGTGGAGTGGTTGATTGTTCTTTTGTAGCAGTCGTTGTATCTTGTCTCGTTGATTCATTTGTAGCTTTTTTTGTTGTTGTTTCAGTCTTTTGAGTAGTGCTTTGTACTTTTTCTGTTTCTTTCTTTTCAGAAGTGTTTGTTGTACTAGTCGTTGTATTAGAAGACTTGCTTTGTGATGATGTAGAAGATGGTTCTTTTGTTTCTTCTTTTTTATCTTCTTTAACAACAGCCGTTGTTTCTTCTGTAGTTTTCTCTTCCGTTTGCACTTCTTGTTTATCTTCCGATTCGACTTCTTTTGTGGAATCAGCTAGTTGTTCAGCTTCTTGATCACTCTTATCGTTTGACTGCGTTTCCTCACTTGCTTCTTCATTTAATACCGGTGATACTTCGTCTTTTTCACATGCTGCAGTAAAGAATAAAATTGTTGAGAACACGATCAGCAGAAAGGTTTTCATTTTTGACAAAGCGTTACACCTCCAATTGTTTTTCTAATACGATCATCCATAAATGGGAAACGCCCCTCCAAATGGAGAGGGCATTTCATTTCGTTATTGTTGTTGTTTTTTTCTAACATACAAACTAGTTATTCCTATAATAAGTAAAGCAAGACCAATTAATGCCATGTTATAGCTTTGGGTAGCAGTATTTGGTAGAGGATAACCTTTTGTTTTTTCTGGTTGATCATTTTTAGTCGTACTAATATTTTCAGATGTATCTTTATCAACATCGTCCTTCACTACAACAGGAGTTTCATTGTTGTCAGCAGGAGTCTCTGTGTTTTTCTTTTCAAGATTTAGGCTATATAAAGATCCTTTTCCATTTAAAAATAATTGATACGCAACAATTCCTCTATAGCCTTGATCTGTTGTAAATGAGTCACTAGTGTCTCCACCTTGCCAATCAAAGCCACCATCATTATTTTGGTAGGAAAGCAAAAAGTCGATTAAACTAACACCGTCTTTTGAGAACAGACTACTATGTGAATCAATTGATAATGCCGATAGCGCAATAACTACTTGTGCAGCTGTTGAGCTGTTATCAATTTTTGAATTTTTGTATTGAGCTGATAGATATTTTACAGCTTCATCTACGGCACTCTTCACATCCGCGTTTGATTCAACATATGGAGCAAGTGCAGTTAATACCATAGCCGTTGTATCACTGTCACTCGTTGCTTCACCACTCCATGTCCAGCCACCATCATCGTTTTGGTTCTTCAGCAATTCATTGACCAATGCTTCTCGCGTCCATTTAGCTGAAGATGGAACTTCAAAGTTAGCACTATCTAATGCAATAAGGGCATAAGCTACCCCATTTAATCCCTGCTTTGTTACATTTCCATTATAGATAGCTTGAACAAGATTATACCCTTCGATATTTGTTGGATCTTCACCTGCTGCTAAAGCACCCAATGTTAGTCGCTCATAATCTGTAATTTTTGAAAAACTTCCTTGACGTTCGGTTAATTGTTTTTTCAAGTTTGCTAGATAGCTAGCCGGCAATGTTTTTCCTGCCTTTTTCAAAGCCACTGCCTGCCAGTCTCCAACCTCTTGTTTTAAAACATATTGACTCGCTGCATTTATTGCATTATTAAGGGCAGCTTGATCAAATTTCTCAACTGGCTGTTGTTCCTCTTCAGGTTGCTGCTCTTCCTCTGTAGGTTCTTCTGCCGGTGTTTCCCAAGATTCATATTTTAATGTTACTTTATCAGCTTTTTGAAGCTTGTAACTGTCAACTCCAACTGATGCCATCTCATCATTGACATAAAATGCCCAATAATAAGTACCTTCAGCAGCTAATCCTCCGATACTTGTAATCATCACGCCATATTCAGATGTTTCATATTCGATTTTTTCTTGTCCGTAACCAATCTTTAATAAATCAAATGCAGTTGGTTGATCAATGAACGAAATTGATGAAGGCTCAGGTAAAATCACATGATCTTTATTACCAACTATTTGCAGTGACACGCTATTTTCAGAAGGCTTTGTCCAATCAGTATAACGAAAGCTTATCTCGTCACCCTCTTGTACAACATAACTGTCTGCGCCAACTTGTGCTTGAACACCATTAACATAAAATGCCCAATAATATGGGTCGGTTGCTTTTAATCCGTTAATACCTGTGATAAAAACTCCATATTCCCCTTCAGTATACTCAATCTGGCTCTCGCCAACAGCTTGAACAAGTACATCAAATGCAGTTGTATCCTCTGCAAATGTATAGTTTGTTTCATCTAGTAATAGTTCATTGTTATTCCCAACAACTGATATTGTTTCCCCTTCTGCAGCAAATACAGTTGTCTGAAAGGTGCTAACGAATAAGGTAGAAACGAAAAGGACAGATAATATAATATGCTTTACTTTGTTGAACAACGTGTTCTCTCCTATCTATAAAAATTTATTGAGGCAAAAAAAAAGCCTCTATGTAAGAGGATTGCAGTCGTTAAGAAAAAAATGTCCAATTATTGACCTTTCTTTTCTTAACACCCTCCTATCCGCGTAGTACGAGGTGAAAAAATAGGCAGGTCTCCTGACTTATGATCAACATCCTCACAGCCTTCCCATCTTATAGACAGTGGCAAATTTGTAAAGACTCTCATTTACAGTGGCGGGACCGCGCCGGACTTTCACCAGACTTCCCTTTTCATGATAGGATAATACTATCAACCTATTTTTATCATATTCATTTTAACTGTTTTAATCATAGTCTAGTATGAAAATGGTGTCAATATATGTAGGAGTCTGCATATATATGGTAGAAACTACAAAAAATCATTTTTTCCTTTCATTCATATAATATAGCGTTATTTATTCCCTGGTTGACTCAAAAAGAAAAAGCCATGATCTTTGAATCATGATCATGACTTTTTCGCTTATTTTGTTTCTCTATGCACTGTATATTTCTTTAATCGTGGGCAATATTTTTTAAGTTCAATTCGATCGGGGTTATTACGCTTATTTTTTGTTGTAATATAATTCCGATCACCAGTTTCTGTACATGCTAATGTAATTTTTACTCTCATTAAGATTTCCTCCTTGGAAAAATAAAATTAATTTTCTGCAGTAAAAGCTGGAAGAGGATCGTTAAAAGAAGACCAATCCTGTTTCATTTCATCGTTTGTTAATAAGCATTCATCTAGAGCTTTTTCAATCAATTCACGGTTCATGCCGATCCCAATCATAACAAGCTCTGTTAATCGATCACCGTATGTGTGATCCCACTTTGCTAATAACTCAGGTTCTTCTTTTAAAAATTGATCCTGCTCTGCCTTTGAATAAGAAGCAATCCAATTTCCTGCTCCCTGAATGATAATAGAGGGACCAGCCTGTGAGAGAAGTCCTGTTATATCATTACGTGAAGCAAGCCAGAAAAACCCCTTAGCCCTAACGACGTCTACAGGCCAATTTTCAAGCCAAGTCATAAACCTTTCAGGATGAAACGGTATTTTCCTCTTATATACAAAAGAGGTGATTCCGTATTCCTCTGTTTCAGGTATATGTTCGTGCATAAGCTCTTGTATCCACCCTGCGGATTGGCTAGCTTGTTCGAAATCAAAAAGGTTCGTATCTAAAATTCTTGTGATTGCTACCTTTGAAAAAATAGATTCAATGATTGTGGCATCAGGATTCAATTTATGGAGAACCGCTTTTAATTCATCTATATCTTCTCGCTCTACTAAATCTAATTTGTTTAATACAAGAATGTTAGCAAATTCTATTTGATCAATTAACAAATCTACTACCTCCCTTGTATCTGTTGGATCTATTGCTTCGTTACGGTCAAGCAGACTCTCCCCAGAGGAATAGTCAAGCCAAAACCGATAAGCATCTACAACAGTTACCATTGCATCTAGTTCACATATTTCAGTTAAGTTTATCCCTAATTCTTCATCTATATATGTGAATGTCTGGGCTACAGGAATAGGCTCAGAAATACCGGATGATTCAATAACCAGATAATCTAAATGCCCTTGTTTCACTAATTTTTTCACCTCTATAATGAGGTCTTCTCTCAGTGTACAGCATATACAGCCATTCTGAAGCTCAACAAGATTCTCCTCCGTTCGGGAAAATCCACCTTGTTTAATAAGTAAGGCATCAATATTCACTTCACTCATATCATTAACTATAACGGCTATTCTCCTATTATCTTTGTTACTTAAGAGGTGATTTAATAATGTCGTTTTTCCAGCACCTAAATAGCCACTTAAGACCGTTACTGGTATCTTTCTATTTTCCATGTCATCCTCCTACACAAAACAAAATGATTACGATTTAGAATTTATAATTTTATGTAACTTATCAGATAAAAACACAAAAAAACAAATCGTAACAGTTACGTTTTACATATTATACTATCTTCCGTCGATATGCAATAAGTTTAATAAAAAAGTTTTAAAAAGAGAATTTCGGGAATAACATAAATAAGAAAGGCTGACACCTAAATGCCAGATGCCAGCCTTTCTGTTTCTATTATAAATTCACACGCATAACGCGACCATTAAATTTTTGTGCCCAGTAACCACTTGACATATTAGCGATTGCAACACCAGTCGAGCTTTGAGAACCAATGAATTTACCGCCACCTACATAAATACCAACATGTCCATCTTTTTTATATGTATCAAAGAATACCATATCTCCAGGTTGCATGCTGCTTGTTGGAACTCTTGTACCAGTATTTTTAAGAATTTCCGTACTTGCTCCAACTCTTACTCCCACAGTTGAGAATGCCCAGCTTACGAATCCAGAGCAATCAAATCGACCATTAGCGATATCATAAGAATTTCTTCCGCCACCAAATACATAAACAGAATTTCCAATATATTTATAACCAGCACTAATTAAATCATTAACAGTACCGTTAGGATTTACAGGTGTGTCTTCAAATGTAACTGTATTATTTGAAGTACCTTTTGCCGTTGTAACAGAATTAGATGAGTTTGTGGTTGTAGCAGCTGCCTTTGCAGCCTCTTCTGCAGCTGCTAATGCTGCTGCTTTTTGTTTTAAGCTGTTAATTGCAGCTTCTTTTGCTGTTTTTTCATCTTGAAGTTCTTTTCTTAATTGATCATTTTGTTGCTTTTGTGCCAGGATATCAGCCTGCATGCCTTCTAAATCTGCTCTTAAGTTTTCAAGGTCTGAAAGCACTTCCACTTTTGCAACCTTCTTTTCATTTAACTCTTTTTCATCAGCTTCTTGCTGTGAGATCATCGAACGATCTGCTTCTACAATTTTCCCTACCGCAAGTGCACGGTTTAGAAAATCACCGAAACTAGTAGATCCTAGTAAAACATCGATATATTCAACATTCCCACCACTGTGTTGGTAAGAAATTGCACGTTGCTTTAAAATTTCTGTACGTTCTTTAATAGCTTCTTCTAGTTTAGCGATCTCAGAATCCATAGCGTTTATTTCGTCTTGAGAAGTTTGAATCTGCTCTTCTGTTTGCTTAATCTTAGCTTCGTTATCTTTTATTGCTGCATCAACGCGTTCACTTTGTTTCTTTAAATTTTCTAACTCTGCTTGTACTTCTTGTACATCCTGAGTATGATCTTTAATTTCTTTTTGAACTTCTGTACTTGTTTCAGCGTTAACCGAAGGAATTGCAAATGAACTGCCTAATCCAATCATGACAGCTAAATTCATGATAACTAGTTTCTTTTTCGACATTCTCTTCCCCTACTTTCGTTTCTCGTACATGAATCATTCTATGTATCTATTTTTATACAATACTATTTTACTTATTTAGCCACAATTAGAAGTATATCATCAAAAAATGACAAAACTATGTTGTTAATATTACATTTATATTTCAAAAGTAACAAAATGTAGCTTTTTTTCGCCTCAAAAAAGCACATTTACAACTGTAACATAGTTCATATCCTAATTCTAGTATTTATCTATTAATAGAATTAATAGGGCTAAAAATGTATAAAAAAAGAGATAAATTGATTGTAGTAGGTTAAAAGGAGGGAGAAAAGAAGTTTATCAATGAGGAATCTTACCTAAACTCAATTTAAGTTAGTTCTTCTCCTCTCCCAGATTGTGACAATTTTTTTACTACTTTATCCACTATCATGAAGAGGACACATGATTATTCTTCTTGTGTCCTCTTCATCACTTCAAATTTCTCTTCGGCCTTGTATTCACCATTCACTATAATATGTAGTATATGTTCTCCACCATAATGTTTTCTTGTTGATAAATCCCTAAAAGAATGTGTTTTTGTATAAGTTTTTTCCTCTCCTGGTGAGATGGAAGTTTCGGATATTTTAAATGATTTTATCGAATGCTTTCCATTTGCTTTTACAAAATCGATCGCATATTCAAGTCTAAGCTTTCTTGGTTCTTTATCCATTGATATAACATGAAACGAAAATGTAATAGCTTCTCCTATTACCACTTTTTTTGTAACAGATAAATTTGAGACATGAATATGCTCATTTTTCCCCAGATCAAATAATTCAAGTGCCTCTGGAACACCTTTCTTTAATAATGTACGTAATCCCGTTTTAACAATCCAATTCGTTCGATCATTTGTACCGAGCCATCTTTTTGCTAAATGAAGGACAAGCTCAGGATGATCTTTTGAAATATCATTTATATTATTGGCGACACTTTTTCTTACATATAGAGAAGGATCTTCCTTTAGATTTTCTAGTATTGGAAAGATGGGTGAAGGGTCTTTTTTCAAGTTTGTTAAGACAATCCCCCACGGAAGCCTTGGACGAGAACCCTCGCTTGCGAGCCTTCTGACATGCTCATTTTCATGTGAACTCCATTCTAAAAATTGCTCCATCATTTTAGGTTGATTTTCCATCACAAAAGGCCTTACTGCAAATTCGGAAGTTGAAAACACAGTGAAATACTCAAGTGCTTCCATCGATTTCTCCCAACTATGTAATCCATTAACCTCTACGTAATCCGGAAAAATGATACCACCAAGACTTCCTTGAAAAGAAGGAGCCACTTTTTTTAATAGTGCCACAGCTTCACCAAATTCTTGAGGTAAACTTTGAGATAAACTCAAAGTAATACGACGGACACGTTGTTTTAATGCCAGTTCATCCCAACCTTTTGCATAAACGGATGATAAAAATTCTACTTGATTAAAAAGTGGATCATATTCTTGTAATTCCTTACTCAGCTTCTTCATAAATTGTTCATTAAATAAAGCTCGAAGTTCTTCTGCCATGGATAACTCCTTCACCCTTTTGTTTGTTCGTATAAAAAATTATATCATGGAGATTTATTAGAGTTAAAATAAGTAAAAATGGAAGTCCACAAACAAAATAAAAAACAGGTAATCTTTCACCACCTGTCCTTACTCCATTCCATATTTAATTCGGTAAATCTTAGCCATTGCTTGAACCCGATCCGTAACGTTTAGTTTCTTAAATATATTTGTTATATGGTTTTTCACAGTATGAACACTTATATTTAAATAGCTGCCCACTTCCTGGTTGTTTAAACCTTCTAGTATTAAAAAAAGAATTTCTTTCTCTCTTGAAGTTAATTTTAATTCTAGAATGACGCTTTTTATATCAACAAGATCATTAATTTGTTGTTCATCAGCAAGTTCCATTTCCCCTACCTGTTTTAAATTAGATAGGTGATTCACTCCCATTCTTGCTTCTAAATCAGGACTTACCTGCTGAATGGCCATTTTCATTTCATCATCAAGAAAAGATAGAGCTAAATTTTTATCTATTCTTTTAACAATTGTCTGGTAAATAAATGTTATCATTTTCACTTCTATACTTGTATTCACTTGTTTTGTAGAAACATCCATACACTTTTCTAACAAATGAAGTACTTTTGAATTCTTTAATTTACTTTTCAAGAACTCCAAGCGATATGTCATAACCTTACAAGCATTCATAAGTTGTTCCACAGATGTTTCAGGTATTGATAGTGATTGTGAAAGTTGTCTTACCATTTTCATCGCTTCTAATGTATTCAAGTAATTTTGTTTATTTAATTCCTCTAAACTAGAGTGAAGTAAATTGATTGTTTCTAAATGGTTATTATCTAGTAGTTCTTCATCGTTATTTTGCTCTATTTTGATGCACCTAGACAATAACCGAGCAATGATGTGTAGACTCATTGACACTTCTTCATACTTTTTTCTATCCTTAATTTCTACTGTTAATATACCAATACAATTCTTCTCAACATAGATTGGTTGATGAAAGACCATACTCTGTTCATTTATCCGCTTCAGCTGTTGAAGGTTGCTTCCTTCACTAATAAGCTCATGGCAAACCTTTTTATGCTCTTCAAGTAGTGGGTCATTCAAAGCACCTCTACTAATTGTTTCCCCATTTTCTACTGTAAAACTCGAAAAGTTATGATTGTTTATGTTCTGACAAAAATCAAGAACCTTGTACATGATATTTTTAACATCATCTGTATGAAGCGCAACCTCTAACAGGTCTAATAAACCATAAAAAGCAAGCTGTAGTTGTTTTTCCTGCTGCAGGGCTTCGTCACTTGCTTTCCGTTCTGAGTAGAGACAAACAATAAACTGAAGAATATCAAGCAGCTCTTGACTAATCATTCGGTCTTCTGTCGTTCCGCCAAACATAAGACCTTCCACAATACCGTTTTTCTTTATAGGAAAAATAAATAATTGATTTGGATATAAGTGAAATTGTTGAAAAAAATCACTACGATTTGTAAGGCCCATATCGGACAAAAACATTTTTTCCCCCATAACAACAGCTTTCCCCAACAAGCCTTCCCCGATATAAAATGTATTTCCTTTTAATTTTTCAATACTCTGACCTTGTACAGCTTTGATCATAAATTTGGCATGATCTATTTTTTCTGATAGTCCAATAAAATCTATTCTATTTAATTGGAGAATTTGTGTAAAAAGATGAGATAAAAAGTGGTCATTCTCACTCAAATTCCCTTTTGACTGTCTTAAATGTGTTAAAATATCAATTACTTTTCTTTGAACTTGGGCTTGTTTTTCATTCTCCTCAAAACTTTTTATCACGAAGGAGATTGAATCTATTTTATTGACTAACTCTGTCTTTTCTTCTTGATTTATCGAAGTTATAGAAAGATCTACTAAGTTACTTCCCTTATTTCCTTCCAAAAATGGTCCTGCCACAAGTATATAGTTTGCTTTGGTAGAAGAAATAACTGGGGATAAGATAAACTTTAAATTTAATGTTTCTTCACTCCAAGAAAAAATAGTTGATTTCGAAATCAACTGTCCTGTGTTAATTATTTCTTTTTGAAAGGAATCAACATCGCTAACTTTATAAAATGGTGTTTCATCTACTCTGTTCACTGACATCAAAATTTGCCCGTCCTGGTCAATAACGGATATCGGAAATCCACTGGATGTGGAGAATATTTGCAATAAATTTTTGAACATATTCATTTTACCAACCCCCAACAAAACACAACTCTCTACTATATATTTCGGTAAAAAACATCCTTTTCTTGATGGTAATTCTAACCACTTTATTTATATTGGCTATATTAATGATTGAAAATAATTTTCCGCCTCTTCTAGTGTTTTGTATAACCCCATAAAAGTATGAAATCTTACAATAGTAAAAATCTCATCCAATGGGGGATTTACACCTGATATAACTAACTCTTTTCCTTCTTTTTTTGCCTTTATCGCTGCATCCGCAATAACACCTAATGAAGTGCTATTTAAATATTTTACGTTTTCTAAGTCCAAGATAACATGCTGACGTGATTTTAATAAATGTGCTTGGATATCCTCTTTAAATGATTCATTATTCTTAATTGTAATTTCGGTATCCTTAACTTTTAAGATATCCACGAGTTCTTTATGAATTAACTCCACAATGACCATCCTTTCTTTATTAGTTGCTATTTCTACCAATATTTACAACAATGCATGTCTTATTTTATCGTACATTTTAAACAATGGAGCCTGTTCATCTGATAATCCAGCTTCATCAATCACTTTTGGCATACCATAGACAACACATGTTTCTTTTGATTCAGTAAGGACTAGTCCTCCTAGTTGTTTCACCTTCCGACAACCGCGCAACCCATCATCACCCATTCCAGTCAAAATGACAGCGAGCAATCGTTCTTTGTATAGATGAGCAGCTGATAATAATGTAACATCTACAGAAGGCTTATATAATGTTTCCATACCTGCTGAAATCTTTAATTTTATTTGATATAAGTTTCTTTCATTTTTATAAATTGTTGTCTGTAGCCCCGCAGGAGCAATGTATACTTTACCAGGCTTAAGTATTTCATTATGCTCTGCCTCTTTTACCTTAAGATGACATAATGAATCAAAACGATCTGCCAAAGGCTTCGTAAAGCCTGGTGGCATATGTTGAACGACCACAATAGGAAGGTGAAAATCAGACGGAAATTTCGTTAGTATCGTTTGTAATGCTGACGGTCCTCCTGTGGAAGTACCAATAAAAAGAAGGTCTTTGCTCATTTCGATCATTTCTTCTATGTGCACTTTATTGTCTGGAACAACTTCTTCCTTTTGTATCAGGACTGGTAACTTCGCTGAAACTGCTACAAGTAATCTTTGATAAAAATCGTCAAGAAATTCAGAAGATGTATGATTAACTAGTACCTCTTTTATAACAAAATCTACAGCTCCTAATTCAAAGGCTTCAAGTGTAGAATCTGTCCCATTGCTTAGCATTACAACTGGTACTGGATTTTCATTCATTAATCTTCGTAGCGTTTGAAGTCCATCCAATTCCGGCATTTCAATATCGAGTGTTACAATAGAAGGCTTTAGCTGCTTTACCTTTTCGATTGCATCCAACCCGTTTCTTGCTCTTCCAATGACAAAAAAATCAGGGCTTGCCTCTATTAAAGTGGAAATCGTTTTCCTCATAAAAGCAGAATCATCCACAACTAACACTCCATATTTCCCATCCATTTTGTTACCCCTTTCGATAGTAGAAGGTCCCATCTGTACTGATTGTCTCAAAACCTATCCCCATTGTAGATATGTTTTCTGCATGACCTAGAAAGAGGAATCCACCTTTTTTAAGTGAGTGATAAAATGAGGTTGCCACCTTTTTAACCGTTTCAGCATCAAAATAAATTAAAACGTTCCGGCAAAATATAACGTCATACGAACCTTCATTTCTCATATTTTCTTCATCAAGTAGATTTAAGTACTTAAAAGTGATCATATCTTTTATGTCCTTTTTCACACTATAATGATTTTCAGTTTCTGCAAAATAGGTGTCAAGCCATCTTTGCGGAATCCGTCTAAAGGATAGTGATTTTTTATGGTACATTCCGTTAGTGGCTGTTTGTAGAACCTTTTTATTTATATCTGTTGCTGTGATCGTGACCCTATCCTCTACTGAAATACCGAGCTCTTTTAACATCATTGCAAGAGAATACGGTTCTTCCCCTGTGGAGCAGGCAGCACTCCAAATTTTTATTGGTTGTTCAAGTACTCTTTCTTTTTTCAGTATTGGTATTACTTTATTTTGGAAAACATGGAGCTGTTTATCTTCACGATAAAAATAAGTTTCATTAATCGTTAACAGTTCTACAAGAATATCCCACTCTTTAGGGGTTTCCTCTAAAAGACGCATATAACTCCATAAAGTTACATTTAATTCTTCCAGCCGTTTTGAAATTTTTGCCTCTAAAGAAGAAATATTATTCAAGTAATTTAATCCA